>DASSQK010000183.1:0-4160 GCA_035702555.1 Gaiellaceae bacterium
ACCCTCCGCCCACATCGCCGCCAGGCCGACCCGTGGAAGGGCCGCAACGCGCTCGTACATGAGGTAGCGCGGCTCCCAGCGCGGGAAGAACTTGGCGTTGAAGCGGTGCAGCCGCTCGAGCTGGAACCACGCGTCCGCGACCAGCAGCACGCGCCCGGTGAGCCGCTCCAGCCCGCTGCGCGGAGCGTGGACGAGACGCGCGAAGGCGGCGAAGTTCAGGGATGCCTCCTCGACACCGTGGTCGCGGAGGAGCTCGATCCCGCGAGCGACGAGGAACTCGGTGAGCCCGTTCGGCGTCTCGAGCTCGCGGCGCATCAGCGACAGCGAGACGGCGCGCCGCCCGTAGCTGGGCGCGAAGTGGAGGAAACCACGGATGCGGCCTTCCGCGTCACGGCCGAGGACGACGAGGCTGTCCCCGTGGTCGTCGCGGCTGAGCTCGTCAAGCGACATCGCGAAGCCGCGCTCGGCCGCCTCTCCGCGCCAGCGGCGGCTGACGGCCTCCAGCTGTGCGAGCTCCTCGTCGGCGAGCTCTCCGAGCCGGCGCAGCTCGGCGGCGTAGCCCTGCTTCTCGAGCCGTGCGACCGACTGCCGAACCTTGCGGATCGGCCGGCCCTCGAGCGAGAACGCGCGCGTGTCGACGACGGCCTCGTCGCCGAGGTAGAGCGAGCGCAGACCGAGCTGCTCCCACAGCGGCCGCAGCCGCTCGCCCGCGCCGAGCGCCGCGATGCGGAGGCCACGCGCCTCCGCGAACCGGCTCAGCTCGCGCAGGAGCGCGGGGATCGCGGCCTCGGGCCCGACCGGGTCGCCCGAGACGAGGAGCACGCCCGCCTCGACGCGGTAGCCGAGGAACGCCCGTCCGTCAGGGCTGAAGAGGTAGTGCTGGTCGCGCCGGAGCTTGAAGTACGCGAGCGTGTCGGCGCCGTGCCGCCGTACCAGCTCGCGCGCCGCCGTTCGCACCTCTGCGCCGGGGAAGAGCCTTGGCGCCGCAAGCGGCCGGAAGAGCAGGTAGGCGCACCAGACGAGGGTGAGGATGCCCGCGATGCCGATCGCCTCGTCCGCATGACCGACCTCGTCCCGGAAGTTGATCGGCCCGGCCTGCCAGAGGAGCGCGTCGCCGGTCGCGCGCAGGATGGTCACGAGGCCGGCGTCCGGAGGCGCGGCGATCCAGATCGCGAGCGTGCACAACGCGAGGCTCGCCGCGGCGAGCAACGGGACGCGCCTGATCGCAGACCGCAGCGTGTCCGGGTCGTGCCGGACGCAGAACGAGTCCCTGCCGAGCCAGAGCATCACCGCGGCGGCGGCGCTGCCGGAGGCCGCCTCGACGTCCAGGCCTTTCAGGAGGTCGAGCAGCGTCAGTCCCGCGAGCAGCGCGAGGGCGAGCCGCAGCGCGCTCTGCCTGCGGCGCCAAAGGTACGGCGCGGTCACGAGCAGGAGCATCGAGGTCGGCACCGCGGCGGCATGGGTGAGCCGCAGCGCCTCGAACGGCGCGACGCTGAGCAGCAGGTGGTTCCGCCACGCGATGTTCGGCTCCACGGCCGCGGCGAGGTTGACGAGGCCGGCGAGGGCGGCTACGGCCGCGGCGAGCTTCGGAAGCGGGTCGGCCCGCCGCACCGCCCGCAACGGGTACTCGCGCACGTGGAGCCCGAGGCGCCAGGCGCAGGTGTCGCGGTGGGCCGGGAAGAGATCGTGCCAGTCCTTGGCGACGAGCCAGACGCCGGCGAGCACGGCTGCAGCGGTGGCGAAGTCGGCGCGGAGGTGCTCGGTCGCCGCACCGGCGGCGAGCGCGAGCAGGAGCGCGACCCCGATGTGCCACTCGTGGATGCGGGCCCCGAGCACGTAGACGCGGGGGCCCAGCCGATGACGGTCGATGCGCAGCACTTCTCAGCTCGACAGTAGCGCCCGCAGATGAAGATCAGGTTGAGTCGCACCACCGTCCGAATGGGGCGATCCGATAGCGTCCGCGCAGGTGGAGGCCAAGCACGACGTCCTCGTTGTCGGGGCAGGCTGCGCGGGGATGCGTGCGGCCATCGAAGCGCACGATGCGGGCGCCGACGTCGCGCTCGTGTCGAAGATCCATCCGGTGCGGAGCCACTCCGGCGCGGCGGAGGGCGGCATCAACGCGGCGCTCGGCAACGCCTCCGAGGACAGCCCGGAGGAGCACGCGTTCGACACGGTCAAGGGCTCCGACTACCTCGGCGACCAGGACGCGATCGAGGTCCTCTGCAACGAGGCGCCGAGCGACGTCTACCAGCTCGAGCACTGGGGCGCCGTCTTCTCGCGCACCGAGGACGGCCGCATCGCGCAGCGCCCGTTCGGCGCGGCCGGCGAGCCGCGCACGGCGTACGCGGCCGACATCACCGGCCACGTGCTCGTGCAGGTGCTCTACGAGCAGGTGATGAAGCGCGAGCTGCGCGTCTACGAGGAGTTCTTCGTCTGGAGGCTCGTCGAGCACGACGGCCGCTGCCAGGGCGTGATCGCGTGGAACCTGCTCGACGGCGGGCTCGCCACGATCGGCGCCAAGACCGTGATCCTGGCGACCGGCGGCGCGGGGCGCCTCTACACCGGCACGACGAACGCGTACGCCTGCACGGGCGACGGGATGGCCCAGGCGCTCGAGCTCGGGATCGCGCTCAAGGACATGGAGATGATGCAGTTCCACCCGACGACGCTCGCGCCGACGGGCGTGCTGATCACCGAGGGCTGCCGCGGCGAGGGGGCCTACCTGCTCAACTCGGAGGGCGACCGCTTCCTCACGCGCTACGCGCCGAACGCGATGGAGCTCGCCTCCCGCGACGTCATCTCGCGCGCCGAGCAGACCGAGATCGACGAGGGCCGCGGCGTGGAAGGCAACGTCCTGCTGGACCTGCGCCACCTCGGCGCGGAGAAGATCCTCGAGCGGCTGCACGGGACGCGCGAGCTGTCGATGGTCTTCGCGGGCGTCGACCCGATCCACGAGCCGATTCCCGTCCGGCCCGGAGCGCACTACCACATGGGCGGCGTCGACACGGACACCGTCGGCCGCACGACGCTGGAGGGCCTGTACGCCGCCGGCGAGTGCGCGTGCGTCTCCGTGCACGGCGCGAACCGGCTCGGCGGCAACGCGCTGATGGAGACGATCACGTACGGCAAACGTGCCGGCGCGCACGCCGCCGAGTGGGCGCTCACGCACACGACGGTCGAGGTCCCGCAGAGCGCCGAGGCCGACGCGGAGCGCGACCTGCGCAGGCTCCTCGACCGCGGCGAGGGCGAGCGCCCGTGGTCGATTCGGAACGAGCTCGCCGAGACCATGCACGTGAACTTCGGGGTCTTCCGCCGCGAGGAGCAGATGCGGAAGCAGGGCGACATCGTGGCCGGCCTGCGTGAGCGCTACCGGCACGTCGTCGTCGAGGACAAGGGCCACGTCTTCAACAACGACCTGACGCAGGCGCTCGAGCTCGGCTACCTGCTCGACCTCGCCTCCTGCATGATCGTCGCGGGGATCGAGCGCAAGGAGAGCCGCGGCGCCCACGCGCGGCCGTACGACTACCCCGACCGGGACGACGAGAAGTTCATGCGCCACACGCTCGTCCGCTGGGTCGACGGCGCGCCCAAGCTCGAATGGAAGCCGGTGACGGTGACGAAGTGGCAGCCGATGGAGCGGACGTACTGATGCGGCGGCTGGTGGTGCTGGCCGCGCTCGGAGTCCTGGCCGCGGGGTGCGGTGGCGGCGGCAGTGGCTCCGCCTCGCCGGACGACATCGCGCAAGCCGCGAACAAGACATCGCGCGTCGGCAGCCTCGAAGCGGAGTTCGGAATCGCGGGCCAGGGCGTGCGCGGCAGCGGCAGCGGCGTCTTCGACAACGGCGCGAATCCGGCGGGGCAGCTGAACATGCAGGTTCAGGCGGGGGGCCAGCAAATCCCGGTCGACACCGTGGTCACCGGCAACGTCTTCTACATGCGCTCGCCCGCCTTCGCGCGCACCCTCGGCAACGGCAAGCAATGGGTGAAGCTCGACCTGACGAAGCTGGCCAAGCAGCGCGGGGTCGATCTCGGCGGCCTGCTGAACGCGAGCCCGACCCCCGGCAACGCGCTCGCGTACCTGGCCGGGGCCGAGCACGTGGAGAAGGTCGGCGACGACAAGGTCGGCGGCCAGGACACGACGCACTACAAGGTCCGGGTCGA
>DASSQK010000184.1:0-9229 GCA_035702555.1 Gaiellaceae bacterium
GACGAGAACCAGTCCACCGTCGGCCGTGCGGTCGACGAGGCCTCGGGCGGCAAGCGCAAGCAGAAGCAGTCGAAGAAGGACGTCAGCGGCCGCGACCTCGTCGTTCTCGGCTCGGGGAACCTCGGCCTGATCTACCTCCTCGACGAGCCTCGCAGGCTGACGCTTGAGGAGATCGACGCGCGCCATCCGCGGCTCGTCCCGGCACTGCGCGAGCACCCGCACGTCGGCTGGCTCCTGATTCGCTCGGAGCGCGGCGCGCTCGTGCTCGGCGCCTGCGGAACGCGGAACATCGCGACCGGCGAGGTCGACGGCGAGGATCCCCTGCAAGCGTTCCCGCCCAACGCGGCGCGCCACCTCGCCCGCAGCGACGGGTTCGCCCACGCCGCCGACATCTTCGTCGGGAGCTTCTACGACGCGGTGCTCGAGGAGGGGTGCGCGTTCGAGGAGCTGATCTGCTTCCACGGCGGTCTCGGCGGGCCGCAGACGCGCCCGTTCCTCCTCTACCCGGCGACCCTTCCGGCCCCGGCGGAGCCGGTCGTCGGCGCGGCCGCGGTGAACGAGATCCTCCGCGGCTGGCGGTCGGGGCTCCAGGGCGGGCCCCCGCCGAGCGCCGAGCCCGAGCCCGAGCTCGCCGCCGCGGGCTCGTGACGACCGCCGCCGCCGCGACGCCGACCCGGGCGAAGGCGGCCTCGGTCGTGCTCCTCACGCTGGCCATGGGCCAGTTCCTGATGACGCTCGACACGTCGGTGATGAACGTCTCGATCGCGACGGTGGCGAAGGACGTCGGCACCACCGTTACGGGCATCCAGGGCGCGATCACCGCCTACACCCTGGTGATGGCCTCGCTGATGATCATCGGCGCGAAGATCGGCGCCATGATCGGGCGCAAGCGCGCCTTCGCGATCGGCGCGGTGATCTACGGCTGCGGCTCGTTCACGACCTCGATCGCGCCCAACCTCCCGGTCCTCCTCTTCGGCTGGTCGTTCCTCGAAGGGGTCGGCGCCGCGCTGATCCTGCCGGCGATCGTCGCGCTCGTGGCCGGCAACTTCCCGGTCGAGCGGCGGCCCGCCGCCTACGGGCTCGTCGCCGCGGCGGGCGCGATCGCCGTCGCCACCGGGCCGCTGATCGGCGGGATCTTCACCACCTACTTCTCGTGGCGCTGGGTCTTTGCGGGCGAGGTCCTGATCGTGATCGCGATCCTCGTCCTCAGCCGCCGGATCGCCGACGCGCCGCCCGAGACGCGGCCGAAGCTCGACCTCGTCGGCGCGGTCCTCTCGGCGGCGGGCCTCGCGCTGCTCGTCTTCGGGGTGCTGCGCTCGGGCGAATGGGGCTGGATCAAGCCGCGGCCGGACGGCGCCTCCTGGTGGGGCCTGTCGCCGACGATCTGGCTCGTGCTCGGGGGCTTCTTCGTGCTCTGGCTCTTCCTCCAGTGGGAGGACTACCGGCAGGAGCGCGGCCGCGAGCCGCTGATCCAGCCGGTGATGCTGAAGAACAAGCAGCTCACTGGCGGCCTGACCATGTTCTTCTTCCAGTACCTCGCCCAGGCAGGGCTCTTCTTCGTGGTCCCGCTCTACCTCTCCGTCGCGCTCGGGCTGTCGGCACTCGCGACGGGAGCCAGGCTGACGCCGCTCTCGCTCACGCTGCTGGCCGGCGCGATCGGCATCCCGCGGCTACGGCCGAACGCGAACCCGCGCCGGATCGTGCGGATCGGCCTGCTGTCGCTGCTGCTCGGGACGGTCGTCCTGCTCGGTGCGCTCGACACCGACTCCGGGCCGGAGATCGTGCTGCTGCCGATGCTGCTGATCGGCTTCGGCATCGGCGCGCTCGCCTCGCAGCTCGGCTCGGTGACCGTCTCCGCGGTTCCGGACGACCAGGCGCCCGAGGTCGGCGGGATCCAGAACACGGCCACCAACCTCGGCGCGTCGCTCGGCACGGCGCTTGCCGGTGCGCTGCTGATCGCGGCGCTGTCGACGTCGTTCCTGACGAACATCGAGAACAGCGACGCGGTCCCCGACCGCGTGAAGTCCCAGGCGCAGGTCGAGCTCGCGGGCGGGGTCGCCTTCGTCTCCGACGCCGACCTCGAGCGGGCGCTCAAGGAGGCGAACGTGCCGGCCAGGGCGCAGGACGACGTGATGAGCGCCTACCAGCACGCGCGGATCACCGGCCTGAAGTCCGGGCTGGCCATCCTGGCGCTGATGGACATCGTCGCGCTGCTGCTCACCAAGCGCATCCCGAAGGTGCAGCCGGGCTCCGCGAAGGCCGCTAGCCCCGGCGAGCCATCCCCGGCCGCCACAGGCTGACGAGCCCGGCGATCAGGGTCACCAGGAAGATCTGACCGACCAGCATCTCGATTCCCGAGATCATCTTTCCCGGCTGCGCCGCCGGAACGAGATTCCCGTATCCCGTCGTGGACAGCGTCGTGATGCTGAAGAACACGAAGTCGCCGACCTGGAGCGGCTGGCCGAAGAACGACCCGGACTGGAACTTGTCCACGGCCACGTAGACCCAGGTGAAGAGGATTCCGAGCATCACGTAGACGCTGATCGCGCCGAGGATCGTGCGGAAGTTGACCTCGTGCTCCTGGAGGACCGTCCCCAGGATCTCGACCGCGGCGACCGCGAGCAGCATCACCTGGGCCAGCGCCACGATTCCGAGGAGCTTGCCGCTCGCTCCGAGGGCGGAGGCGAACGCGACCGCGACGGCGGCCGTTCCGACCCCGATCGACACGCGTGGGAGCGGGGGCCGTGCCTCGGAGCTGACGAGCGCGACGGTCGTGCAGGCGGCCGTCGTCGCCGTGAGCACGACTGCGCCCCAGCCCCGGAAGTAGAGGAGCGAGGACAGGACGTAGATCCCCACGACGAGCAGGAGGACGACGCCGTAGGCGTTCGCGATCCGTGTCGCGAAGCGCCCCCACCGTTCGCCGGGCTGGCGCGTCAGCGGCCGCAGGGTGCGGCGCTCACGGGGCTCAGTCGGTGAGGCCTGCGATTCCATTCCTGAGCAGCGAGATCGCGAGGAGTGTCAGGAGCACCAGGAAGATCGTCGAGGCGTTGCGCTCCAGCCAGCGGCGGGCGCCGCCGAGCACCCGGACGGCCCGGTCCTCGGCGAAGACGAGCAGCAGCAGCGCGACCGCGAGCGGCAGCAGCGAGATGAGCGTGAAGAAGATCCACTGCACCGCGTAGCCGTAGGCCGTCGGGTCGGTCTCGGAGATGTCCTTCAGCGCGAGCGGGATGAAGCCGCCGGGGTTCGCGAGCACCGCTCCCGCTCCCACGATCGCGAGGATCGGGGCGGTGGCGAGCTTGCTCATGCGGTCGAGCGCCTGGTCGAGGTGGAGCGGGTCGCCGGGGCTACGCCAGATCCGGAGGGCCCAGACGAGAATCGCCGCGGCCGCGACGATGTCGACGATCGCGACCCAGGTCTTGGGACTGGAGCTGCTGGAGGCCGCGACGTCGCCGATCACGAACGCGGCCGCGACTCCGACCGCGATCGTCGCCGTCAGCGCGCCGAGGTAGAACCAGAACCCGGTTCGCAGCGGCCGGTCGCCGAGCACGAGCGCGAGCACCGAGAACGTGAGCGTCGTGGGCGAGAGCATTGCCGCGAGCGTGATCAGCGCGAGCTCGGCGTTGATCCACGTCACGCCTCAGTCCTGCTCGGAGAGCTTCGCCTCGCGCTTGGCCTCGCGCTTGGCGGCTTTCCGCTCGGCCCGCGCCGCCTTCTGCTCGGTGGCTTTCTCCTTGGCGCCCTCGTACGAGTCGCCCACGAGCTTCTTGCCGCCGCTCCAGCCGAACGCCCAGGCCATCAGCAGGATCGCGAAGATGATGTTCCAGGCCGTCGTCACCAGCTGCTGCGCGACGGAGTAGGCGGTTGCCTGCTGCGTGGTCGCGATGCCCTTCAGCGACGCGACGTTGAAGGCCTGGTTGACGCCGGCTCCGCCTGGGGTTGCAGAGGTGACGTTGGCAATCGAGTTCCCGCCGGCGATGCGCATCAACGTGTGGAAGCTGACCGGGATGTCGTAGGCGGTCAGGAAGACCGCCATCACGCCGAGGCTCGCGATCCAGCCGAGCAGCGACGGGAGGAACACGCGAATCATGTAGATCCGCGGCCTGGAGAGGATCGACCCGCCTTCCTTGGCCTGGTCCCACCAGCGGAGAATCCGCGGCCAGAGCCGGCGGAAGAGGACGAAGAGCAGATACGCCGTGGCGAGCAGGAAGAACACCACGCCCCACGGGTGGTCCTTCACGAAGCTGAACTTGATGTCGAACGACCCACCGACGGAGAGGAAGAGGTAGAGGTACGTGAAGGCGCCGATGAGCGTGAAGAAGATCTTCTCGACCGCGTAGGCGCCGAGGATCGCGGCGAACGTCGCGCCCGCGATGATGGACGTGAACATCAGCAGCAGCGCGAGCGTGCCGAGATTCGCCGGCAGGACACCGTTCAGCGCGACCGAGGCGGCGTAGCACGCGAGGATGTCGAGCCAGCGAACGCGCTCCGGGTAGGCGAAGCGGAGGATGGAGTACCAGGCAAACGCGGTGAACGTCGTTTGCACGCTCTTGAGGACGACTCCGGCGACGATGTACTTCGCCGAGATCTCGGTGATCGTGTCCCAGACGTCCGACAGCCAGCCACGGATGTCCCACCCGAGCAGGTTCGCGGCTGCGCCGATGACGATGATCACCGCAGCGCCGGTGAGGAGCCGCCGCCAGTTGATCCGGCGCTTGGGCGCGGAGTCGACTGCAGGCGCGGCCACGCTCACGGCCCCAGGATCCTGCCCCTCTCGGACGGACGCATCATCCGGATCGGACTATGGGCCGGTTCGTTCACCCCATCCGGGCGATGATCGTTCCCGGCTGTGCTGGTGGAGTCGGGCCCGTGGGCGCCGAGAGAGGCCGGGCCGTCGTCGGCCGCTTCGGCGGCTCGGCGCTGGGCGACCGGCTCGCCGGCTTCATCTACGGGACGATCGTGGCGCTCTCCGTCGTCGTTGCGGGCGCGCGCTCCTACCCGCACGGCCCCGGGCACATCGCGGCGCTCGTCGCCGTGACGAGCACGGTCTTCTGGATCGCGCACGTCTACGCGCACGGCTTGGGCCACAGCGCCTCCCTCGGCGAGCACCTCTCGCTCGCGGAGCTGAAGCGGATCGGCCGCCGCGAGGGCGCGCTCGTCGAGGCGGCGGTTCCGCCGATTGCGGCGCTGCTGCTCGGCGCCGTCGGGATCCTCTCGGCGCGAACGTCGGTCTGGCTCGCACTCGCTTGCGGGCTCGTGGTGCTCGCTGTCCAGGGCCTCGTCTTCTCCCGCGCCGAACGGCTCGGCGCGGGCGCGACGCTGGTGGTCGTGTGCGCCAACCTCGGACTCGGGCTGCTGCTCGTCGGCCTCAAGCTCGTGATCTCGCACTGAGATGCTGATCTTCCTCGCCGTCGCGCTGCTGCTGATCCTTCCATCGCCGTGGAACCTCGTGGCGTTCCTCGTCCTGCTGCCGCTCTGGGTGCTCGAGCTGTTCGGCTGGAACCGGACGACGAAACGGCACCGGAAGGCCGTCGGCGCGGAGACGCTCATCGGCCGCGAGGCCGTCGTCAGCGAGCCCTGCCGCCCGGTCGGCCAAGTGCGCCTCGACGGCGAGATCTGGGAGGCGCGCTGCGAGGCGGGCGCCTCGACGGGCGACCGCGTCCGCGTCACCGGCCGCCAGCGGCTGACGCTGGTCGTCGAGCCCGTCACCGAGGCGTGAAGGGGGCAACTCAGCGCACTTGGGTCAGGTCGGAGCCCCCGCGGCGCGGGCATGCTCCCGGGGTGTACGAGCTGGACGACCTGGTGCTGTTCGAGCTGCCCGTCTACGCCGACGTGGACGCGCTCTCGGAGCGTTTGCGTCCGCGCTGGCGGGGCTGGACGCGGCGCGAGGACGACCTTTGGCTCGTCGCGGCCGAGGTCGACGCGGATCCGGCGGACCTGGCGACGCTCCTCCGCGAGGTGGAGGCGTTCGTCGCCGACGAAGGCCTGCTGGCGATCCGCTTCTGTCTCGACGGGCGCTTCCACGTGATGGAGGCCCGGGCCCTCGAGCGCGCGGCCTAGGCCGGCGCGAGGCCGCGCCCGCAGCGCTCTCTCGTTGCAGGCGCGCGGCGCCTCGGCATACGATTGCCGCCATGCTGCTGAGCGAGGTGGGGTACGCGCGGCCGGCGACGCTCGAGCAGGCACTGGGGGTTCTGGCGGAATACCCCGGCGCCCGCGCCCTCGCCGGCGGCCAGACGCTGCTGAACGTCATGAAGGCGCGCGCGGCCGCGCCGGACGTGCTCGTCGACCTCGCCGGGATCTCTGAGCTGCGCGGCATCGGCCTCGGTGCGGACGGGACGCTCGAGCTCGGCGCGATGACGACCTACACCGACGTGGTCGGCTCCGCGGAGGCGCGCGCGCGGCCGATCCTCGGCGAGGTGTGCGCGCAGATCGCGGACGTCCAGGTGCGGAACCGCGGGACGATCGGCGGCAACGTGTGCTCGAGCGACCCGACGAACCACCTGCCGCCGCTGCTCGTCGCGCTCGGGGCCACCTTCACGGTCTTGGGGCGCGACGGCGAGCGCCAGGTGCCCGCGCAGGACTTCTTCCTCGGCGTCTACATGACCGCCGCCGGGCCGGGCGAGCTGCTGACGAAGATCACGGTGCCCGCGGGGCGCAGCGACGGCTTCGCCGCGGTGCCGATCGGCGTCGACGGGACCTGCATCGTCAACGCGGCCGCGTCCGTGAACGGCGGCGTTCGCGTCGCTCTGGGCTGCGTGGCCGCGACGCCGGTCGTGGTCGATGCGCCGTCCGCGGACCCGGAGGCCGTCCGCGGCGCCGTCCGCGACGCGGGCCTCGAGCCGCCGTCGGACGTGCACGCGTCGGCCGACTACCGGCGGCACCTGGCCGAGGTCGTGGCCGCGCGGGCGGTCGAGCAGGCGGGGGCGGGCGGCTGATGGCGGAGATCCCGGTCGTCACCTCCCAGACCGTGAGCGTCGAGGTCAACGGCACGACGTACGAACGCGAGGTGGAGACGCGGCGGCTGCTGATCCACTTCCTCCGCGACGACCTCGACCTGACCGGCTCGCACGTCGGCTGCGACACGGGCAACTGCGGCGCCTGCAGCGTGCTCCTCGACGGGACGCTCGTGAAGAGCTGCATGGTGCTCGCCGTCCAGGTCGACGGCGCCAGCGTCGAGACCGTCGAGGGCCTCGCGCAGGACGAGGAGCTCGATCCGGTGCAGCAGGCCTTCAGCGACCACCACGGCCTCCAGTGCGGCTACTGCACTCCCGGGATGCTGATGAGCGCGACCGCGCTGCTGCGGGAGACCCCGCGGCCGAGCGACGAGGAGATCGCGCGCGCGATCCAGGGCAACATCTGCCGCTGCACGGGGTACTGGAACATCTTCAAGGCGATCAAGGCCGCGTCCGGCCAGGAAGTGGAGGAATGAGCGAGACCACCGTCGCCGAGCCGGTCGTCGTCGAGCAGCAGGAGACGAGGCGCGGCTACGCGGGCCAGAACGTGCCGCGCAAGGAGGACCGGCGGCTCGTGCAGGGCGAGGGCGTCTTCTTCGACGACGTCAAGCGCCACAACATGGGCTACGTCCACTTCGTCCGCTCGCCGTACGCGCACGCCAAGATCCGCTCGGTCGACGTCGCGAAGGCACTCGAGCACCCGGGCGTGCTCGGCACGCTCACCGGCGACGAGGTCGCGTTGCTGACCGACCCGTTCTTCCAGATCTCCTCGCCGCCCGGTGCGCACCTGAAGGATTTCTGCCTCGCCGTCGGCAAGGCGCGCTTCGTCGGCGAGCCGGTCGCCGCGGTCGTGGCGACGACGCGTGAGGGCGCGCGCGACGCGTCGGAGCTCGTCGAGGTCGATTACGAGCCGCTGCCTCCGCTGACCGACGCGCGGGAGGCGCTCGCGGAGAGCGCGCCGGTTCTGCACGACGAGGCCGGGACGAACCTGACCTGGGAGGGCGTCTACGAGTGGGGCGACCTCGACGGGGCCTTCGCCGAGGCCGACCGGGTGGTGAAGATCTCCGAGCTCCACTTCGACCGCTTCAACTCGACGCCGCTCGAGTGCAACGGCGCGCTCGTCGAGTTCAACCGCGGCACCGGCCAGTGGACGATCATCACGAACAACCAGTTCCCCGGCTTCGCCGCGATCATGATGGGTCCGGCGATGCGGGTGGGGCTCGACAAGCTCCGCTTCGTCACGCAGGACATCGGCGGCGGGTTCGGCAACAAGATCACCTCGCACCCGCAGCTCGTCGCGTGCTGCCTGCTCGCCCGCAAGCTGAACCGGCCCGTGCAGTGGACGGAGTGGCGCACCGACTTCCACCTCTCGATGTCGCACGGCAACGAGCGCTGGTTCCAGGACACGGAGGTCGCGGTCAAGGAGGACGGGACGCTGCTCGGCTTCCGCACGACCGCGATCGACGACGCCGGCGCGTGGCTGCGGTACGAGCCGCTCGGCGGCGTGATCTGGGCGCAGGTGACGCCGGGGATGTACCGCTGGCGCCACATCAGGCTCGACTTCAAGCAGGTCACGACGAACAAGGCGCCGTGCTCGCCGAACCGGGGCTACTCGCGCATGCAGCACCTCTGGTTCACCGAGCGCGTGATCGACATCGTGGCGCACGAGCTCGGGCTCGACCCCGTCGAGGTGCGCAAGCGCAACTACATCCGCTCCGACGAGATGCCGTACGAGACGCCGAACGGCTGCGTCTACGACTCGGGCGACTACGCGAGGATGCTCGACACCGCGCTCGAGCTGGTCGGCTACGGCGAGATTGAGGCGAAGCGCGTCGACGCCGAGGCTCGCGGCAAGCTGCTGGGCGTCGGGATCGGCTCGACGCTCGACTCGGGCACGAACAACTTCGGCCAGTCGCGCCTGATCAACCCGGAGCTGCAGTTCTCGGGCAACAACGAGGTCGCGACGGTGAAGCTCGACATCTTCGGCGAGATCGTCGTCACGCTCGGCACGACGCCGCAGGGCCAGAGCCACGAGACGACGGCGGCGCAGGTCGTCGCCGACCTCCTCGGCTGCTCCGTCGACGACGTGAACGTGCGCGCCGGCCACGACTCGTACTGGAACTCGCACGCCGGCTTCTCGGGCACATACGCGAGCCAGTTCGCCGTGACGGGGCTCGGCGCCGTGAAGGGCGCGACGGAGATGCTCGCCGGCGAGATGAAGAAGCTCGCCTCGGTCGTGCTCGGCTGCGCGCCCGAGGACATCGAGCTCGCCGAGGGCT
>DASSQK010000185.1:0-3707 GCA_035702555.1 Gaiellaceae bacterium
GCGATCCTCGAAGGGGCGGGGCTGACCGACCTCTGGTCGGACATCTGGCCGCTGCTCGTGATCGGCGTGGTCTCGATCCCGCTCGGCCTTTGGACCTTCCGGAGCGGCGAGCGGTACGCGAAGAAGCACGGGAAGCTGAAGCGGTCGGGATGATCCGCGCCGCCGACACCCGCGCGGACTTCGAGCGCTGCGCCGAGATCTACAACGCCGTCGAGCCCGATCGCGTCATCACGGCCGACGAGATCGCGGAGGGGTCGGGGAAGAGCTTCCTGCACGACGGCGGCGGCTACGGGTTCGTCGCCCCGTCGAGCGTCACCGGCAGCGCCTTCGCGATGGTGCGCGTGGCTCCGGAGGCGCGGCGCGGCGGGATCGGCTCCGAGCTGCTCGACGCCGTGCGCGAGTCCGCGCGCGGTCTCGGCCGCGAGGCGGTGTGGGGGCGGGTGCGCGACTCGGAGGCCCTCGCGTTCGTCGGCAAGCGCGGGTTCGCCGAGGTCACCCGCGAGGTGAACGTCATCCGCGAGCTGCGCCCCGGCGACGGCGAGATTGGTGCCGGGATCGCCGAGCTGCGCGAGGAGCACTTGCGCGAGGTGTACGAGCTCTGCGTCGAGACGATCCCCGAGATCCACGTGCCGCTCCCGGGCGAGGCGCCGCCGTACGACGAGTGGCTGGAGAAGGAGCAGCACCAGGCGTCGGCCGGATTTGTCGCACTCGACGGCGGCGCGGTGGTGGGCTACGCGCGCCTCTACGAGACCGGGCTCCCGCATCGGCTCGAGCACGGGTTGACCGCGGTGCGGCGGGGCCACCGCCGCCGCGGGCTCGCGACGGCGCTCAAGCGCGCGCAGATCCGCTGGGCCGCCGAGCACGGCTACCGCGAGCTCGTCAGCGACATGGTCGAGGGCAACGCGGCGATGCGGGCGGTCAACGAGCGGCTCGGCTACCGGGCGCTGCCGCCCGTGTTCATCGTCAGCGGGAGCGTCTCGTGATCGAGCTCCGGCCCGCCGAGAGCGACGCCGACCTCGACGCCTGGCGCCGGGTCCGGATGGCCGTGCTGCCCGACGAGCGGGCGCAGACGGTCGAGGAGATCCGCCGCGCCGCCACGCCCGAGTCGCTCTACCTGCTGGCCGACCTCGACGGCCGGGTCGCGGGCGCGGGAGTCGCCGGCCGCTCCGATCTCGCCGGCCAGGGATTCCTCTCGCCCCGCGTCCTCGCCGAGGCACGCCGTCGCGGCGTCGGCACGGCACTCCTGCGCGAGCTGGCCGAGCACGTCCAGCGACTCGGCTTCGATCGCGCAGGCACCTTCGTCGACGACCCCGGCTCGCTGGCCTTCGCGGAGCGGTTCGGCTTCCGCGAGGTCGACCGGGACGTCGAGCAGGTGCGAGCCGTCGGCGACGAGCCGCGGCCCGAGCCCCCGCCGGGGATCGAGGTCGTCTCCCTCGCAGAGCGGCCCGAGCTGTTCGAGCGCGCTTACCATGAGCTCGCCCTGGAGGCGTTCGGCGACTTCGCGCTCGACCGGGCGATCGAGATCTCCGCCGAGGACTGGCGGCGCGAGTGGCAGGTGTGGCCGGAGGCGTCGTTCTTCGCGCTCGCCGACGGCGAGCTCGTCGGGATGGCCGGGCTCGTCCGCGACGACGACCACCCCGAGCGCGCCGAGAACAGCCTGTCCGCGGTGCGCCGCGACTGGCGCCGCCGCGGCATCGCGTCGCTCCTCAAGCGCACCGTCCTCGCCTGGGCCGCCGAGCACGGGCTCCGCGAGGTCTACACCTGGACGCAGAACGGCAACGCCGCGATGCGCTCGGTCAACGAGCGCCTCGGCTACGTCACGCGCTCCATTGGGATCCGCGTGCGCGGCCCGCTCCCGCTCCCCTGATGAGACGCTTCGGCGCGACCGGCGTCTACTACGGCCTCAGCTTCGGCGGCTCGATGCCCACCTGGGTCGTCATGTCCGTCTACCTCGTGCAGCAGCTGCACCTCTCGCCGCTGCAGCTCGTGTTGATGGGGACGGCGATGGAGGCGGCGGTCTTCGTCTTCGAGGTGCCGACCGGAGTCGTCGCCGACACGTACAGCAGGCGGCTCTCGATCGTGATCGGCTACCTCGGCATGGGCCTCGCGTGGCTCGCCGTCGGGCTCGTCTCGGCGCCGTGGCTGATCATCGCGCTCTGGACGGTCTGGGGGCTCTCGTACACGTTCACGAGCGGCGCCGAGGAGGCGTGGATCGCGGACGAGGTCGGGGCGGAACGCGTCGCGCCGGTCTTCCTCCGCGCGGCGCGCTGGGGCCAGGCGGGCGCCGTGGCCGGCCTGCTGCTCCAGGTCGCCGTCGGCACGCAGTCGCTCCGGGCCGGGGTCGTCCTCGGCGGCGCGATCACCGTTGCCGTGGGGCTCGGTTGCCTCTTCGTCATGCCCGAGACCGGCTTCGTCCGCCACCCGCGCGGGGAGCGCGCGTCGCCGTTGGCGGAGATGCGGACGACCGCTACCGCCGGCGCGCGCTACGCCTGGGCCGCACCCGTGATCGTGCTGCTGGCCGGCGCCGAGCTCTTCATGGGCGCCTCCAGCGAGGCCTTCGACCGGCTGAAGGAGGCGCACTTTTTGCGCGACGTCGGGCTCCCCGCGGTGGGCAGCCTCGACCCCGTCGTGTGGTTCGGCATCTTCTGGCTCGCCGGGATGCTCCTGAACATCGCCGCGATCGGCAGCCTGATCAAGCGGGTCGAGCGCGGCGGCCGCCAGACGATCGCGCAGTACCTGTTCGGGTTCACGGTGCTCGAGCTCGGCGCGATGCTCGTCTTCGCGTTGACGGGCTCGACGTGGGTGGCCATCGCCGGGCTGCTCGGCGTGTTCTTCGCCCGCAACATGGCGAGCCCGCTCTACACCACCTGGCTGAACCAGCAGATCACCGACTCGAGCGTCCGCGCGACCGTGCTCTCGCTCACCGGCCAGTCGAACGCGGTCGGCCAGGCCGCCGGCGGCCCGGTGCTCGGCGCGATCGGCAACGTCTGGGGGATCCGCGCCGCGCTCACCACCGGAGCGCTCGCGATCGCCCCCGCGCTCGGCCTCTATGCCCGCGCGATCGCGCACCACGGCCGCGAGCCGGAGCTCGACGAGCTCACGCCCGCGCCTGCTGTAGACTGACCGCGTTCGGAGGCGATGGGGCCTCGGGCGCTGAAAGGCGCTCGGGGCTTTTGTGTTTGAAGGGAGGAGACAGGGTGGCGCAGGTCGAGAGCAAGCCGAGGGCGACGAGCGATCCGGAGGCGAGGAGGCACGTCCTGGACCGGATCCGGGACGAGCAGATCGAGTTCCTGCTCCTCTGGTTCACGGACATCGAGGGGCACTTGAAGAGCTTCGCGGTCACGCCGAGCGAGATCGAGGCCGCGCTCGACGACGGGATGGGGTTCGACGGCTCGTCGATCACCGGCTTCAACGCGATCGAGGAGTCGGACATGGTCGCGATCCCCGACCCGCAGACCTTCACGCCGATGCCGTGGAAGGAAGGCGAGACGAAGGTCGCGCGGATGATCTGCGACGTGGTCACGCCTGACGGCCGGCCCTACGAGGGCGACCCCCGCTACGTCCTGCGCCGCGCGCTGGAGCGGATGAACGACCTCGGCTTCGACACCTTCAACGTCGGGCCGGAGCTCGAGTACTTCCTCTTCAAGGACGACCGCGGCACCGAGACCCTCGACGAGGGCGGCTACTTCGCGATGACCACGATGGAC
>DASSQK010000186.1:0-2929 GCA_035702555.1 Gaiellaceae bacterium
GAAGGCGCTTTGCGCGCTCGTCGACCGGATGCTCGCGGTCGACCCGGCGGCGCGCCCCTCGGCGGCCCTGCTCGCACACGAGCTGCGCGACGCCTTCGCGGAGCGGCTGCGGCGGCGCAAGACCCGCCCGACGATCCCGGAGCTGAGCGTGCCGCTGCGCCTCGCCGCCCCGGCCGCGGCCGCGCTCTTCGCCGGTTGGACCGCCGCGAAGCTGCCGTTCTACCCGGCCCTCTTCGCGCCGCTGCTCGCACTCCTGGCCGGCGCGCTGATGCTGGTGCGGCCGCGCCTCGGGCTCGCGTTCGCCCTCGCGGTGCCGGTGCTGCCGCTCGGGAACGTCTCGTCGGGCCTCGCGCTCGTCTACGGCGCGCTCGCCTGCGCGTGGCTCGCCCTCTCGTGGCGCTCACCGCGGCAGGGGCTCTTTCTCGCGCTCGGCCCGCTGCTCGCTCCGCTCCTGGCCCTCGGCTTCCTGCCCCTGGCGGCGCAGGGCATCGGCAGCAGGATCAGGCGCGCGCTGCAGGTGGCGGCCGCGGTCGTGCTCGCGGCGATCGTCGCGGGGCTGCGGCACGCCTCGCTCCCGTTCACGGGCGTCGCCGCGCCGAAAGGGCTCGGGATCGCGGGCAGCGACCAGCCGTTCGCGGTCCTCGAGGCGCTCCTCCGCGCGCTGCAGGCGCACCCGGCGCTGCTGCTGGAAGCCGCCGTCCTCGCAGCCGCGGCCGTCGCGATCCCGTTCGCCCGCGAGAAAGGCCTCTGGGGCATCGCCGCACTGGGCGCGGGCCTGATGGCCTGCGCGTTGCTGCCGGAGCCCGCCGTCGCCGCCGCCCCGCTCGTGATCGCAGCTTGGGCGACGTGCACCGTCTTGGCCCTGAAGGCGCGCTAGTTAGCATTCAGAGCCGGGTAAGCGCCCGGCCCAGATGAGCGTCCTCCGGAACATCGAGCAAAGGATCGAAGGCCTCTTCGAAGGAGTCTTCGGACGCGCCTTCCGCACGCACGTGCAGCCGGTCGAGCTGGCGCGCAAGCTCGTCAAGGAGATGGAGGACCACCGCGTCATCTCCGTCTCGCGCGTGTACGCGCCGAACGAGTACACCGTCTACCTCGCCCCGTCCGACCGCGAGCAGTTCGCCAACTACGAGGAGTCGCTGCGCACGGAGCTGCAGGACTACGTCGCCGAGAACGCGCGCCGCGAGCGTTACGAGCTGCTCTCGCCGCCGGAGGTCCTCTTCGAGACCGACGACGACCTCGACATGGGCGAGTTCGGGATCGCGACGCGGATGGTGCAGGGCGTCGCTCCCCCGCCGGACGCGCCGCAGCCCGAGGCGGCCCCGGGCGCGACGATGGTCTACCGCAAGCCGTCGGAGACCGAGGCCGTCTCCGCCGAGGAGCTCGGGCTCGGCCGCGAGATCGTCAGCCTCACCGTGGACGGCACGAAGCACGAGCTCGACGGCGGCCGCGCCGTGATCGGCCGCTCCAAGGACTGCGACATCCAGCTCGCCGACCCCAACGTCTCCCGCAGGCACGCCGAGGTGCGGCAGGAGGGCGCCGCCTACTGGGCCGTCGACCTCGGCTCGACGAACGGGATGGAGGTGAACGGGCGCCGCCAGAAGCGGGCCAAGCTGCGCCAGGGGGACCGGATCACCCTCGGCTCGACGCAGCTCGTGTTCCGGCGCGAGACGGAGTCCGACTGATGCTGTACTCCGTCGCTGTCGAGGAGGCGCTGCTCGTCCTCAAGATCGCCTTCCTCGTGCTGCTCTACCTCTTCATCTGGAGGATCGTCCGCTCCGCCGTCCGCGACGTGCGGATGCCGCAGGAGAGCTTCATCCTGGCCCCCGGCTCCGTGCCGGGGCTGTCGCCGGAGGATTCGCGGCTCGCGACCGGCCGCCTGGTCGTCGTGCGAAGCCCCGCGCTCGACGAGGGCGACGAGCTCGAGCTCGACTCGTCGCCGCTCTCGCTCGGGCGAGGCTCGGGCAACGACGTCAACCTCGCGCGCGACGAGTACGCGTCCTCGAAGCACGCGCGCGTCGAGCCCCGGCGTGACGGCGTCTGGCTCGAAGACATCGGCTCGACGAACGGCACGTACCTGAACGGCAACCGCCTGACGCGGGCGAAGAAGCTCGCGCCCGGCGACCTCCTGCGCGTCGGCGAGACCGAGCTGAGGTACGAGGCGTGAGCGCGCTGAGTCAGGTCGCGAGCGCGACGGACACCGGGCGGCGGAGGAGGCACAACGAGGACGCCTACGTCTGCGAGCCGCCGCTGTTCGCGGTCGCGGACGGCATGGGCGGTGCCCAGGCCGGCGAGCTGGCCTCCAACCTCGCGGCGGCCGCGCTCCACAACGAGGGCTCGCGCGGCGGCGGCGAGGGCCGCGTCGACGAGCTGATCCAGGAGGCGAACCGGAGGGTCTACGAGCGCCAGACGCAGGACTCCTCGGCCTCGGGCATGGGGACGACGATGACGGTCGCGCTCGTCGAGGACGGCCACGTCGCGATCGGCCACGTCGGCGACTCGCGCGCGTACCTGATCCGCGAGCGGCGGCTCGAGCAGCTGACCGAGGACCACTCGCTCGTCGCCGAGCTCGTGCGCAGCGGCAAGCTCTCGCCGGAGGAGGCGGAGGCCCATCCGCAGCGCTCGGTGATCACCCGCGCGCTCGGAACCGACCCCGACGTCGACGTCGACACCTTCTCGGTCGCGACGAAGGCAGGCGACCTCTTCCTGCTCTGCTCGGACGGGCTCACCTCGATGGTCGACGACGAGACGATCCTGCGCGAGGTCGAGCGCAACCGCACCGACCTGCGCGCGGCCGCGAAGGCGCTCGTGCGCGCGGCCAACAAGGGCGGGGGCGACGACAACATCACCGTCGTCTTCTTCGAGATCGGCGAGGGCGGCGACACCGGGGACACGGCGCGCATGGTCACCTTGCCGCCGATCGAGGGCGACG
>DASSQK010000187.1:0-20641 GCA_035702555.1 Gaiellaceae bacterium
GGGGGCCTCGCTCTGATCCCCCAAATGCCCGAGTGCCAGGCCCGCTGGCCGCCGGCCGATGAGGATGCTGGCGTCGCTGCAACAGAGGACGCGAATCAGCGGTCGGTAGGTCACGTGGCTATAGACTGGAGACTCAGGCCACGGCGAGCAGTCGTAGCGGACGCCGAAGCCCGCGCAGCCGAAGTCGCCGGCTCCTCTACTCGTTGCGACCGGTTCCGGTCCGGAGAGAGGGCATCCGATGTCGAACGACGAGGCGCCGACCGATTCGCTCGACCTTTTTCTGCGCGACGCAAGTCGCCGTCCACTCTTGACCCCGGCCCAGGAGGTCAAGCTCACGAAGCTGGTCGAGCGTGGCGACGCGGGCGCGAAGCAAACGATGATCGAATCGAACTTGCGCCTGGTCGTCTCGATCGCGAAGAACTATCGCCACCAGGGTCTCCCCTTCCTCGACTTGATCCAGGAGGGGACGCTGGGTCTGATGCGCGCGGTCGACAAGTTCGACTGGCGCCGGGGTTACAAGTTCTCCACCTATGCAACCTGGTGGATCAGCCAAGCGGTGGCGCGCGGGCTTGCGAACAAGGCCCGCACGATCCGGATGCCGGTGCACATCGTCGAGCGGAGGCAGCAACTCGACCGGGCAGAGCGCATGCTCTCGGTGGAGTTCGGGCGGGAGCCGACCCTGCAGGAGATGGCCGAAAGAGCAGGCCTCCCACTTCGGCAGGCGCTTGAGGTCGAGGCAGCGGCCCGCGCCTCGACCAGTCTCGATCAGCCGCTCGTCCCGCAGGAGGACGCCCTCGTCGGAGACATGGTCGCCGGCGACGGCCCGCAGCCAGAGGAGAGCGTGGACAGCACGTTCCGCCACGAGGTGCTGCAAGAGGGCCTGGCGCTGCTGGGCGAGCGGGAGCGCACCGTGATCGCGCTCCGCTTCGGCCTCCACGGCACCGAGCCGAAGACGCTGGCGGAAATCGGCGATCAGCTCGGGTTTTCGCGCGAGCGAGCGCGCCAGCTCGAGACGAACGCGCTCACGCAGCTTGCTCAGCTACGGGAGATGGAGCCGCTGGCCAACCAGCGCGAGGGGTAAAGCCGGGCAGGACGTCCGCGGCGGGACAGGCGCGCTTACCGACGCGCCCCGGCGAGCGCCGCGTGCCGCGCTTGTGGGCGGAGTGTCTCGTCTGGCGCGATGCTCCGCCTTGGGACAGTCCGCGCGTCACTCGTCCGCCACACTCGGCCGCGCGTGTACGCGTCATAGGCGCTGATGGCTACTAGGTCGTGTCGACGCCGCCCGGGAAAGTAGTGCTTCGAGAAGGCGTCCCAATCAAGCCCTTCCGGGACATCCTCGAGCCCCGTCAGCGCTGATGCCGGCCCAGCGGCAGCACTGCGAAAGCGCCGCGGCGGCCATCGCAAGTCGAACCGCCCGTGCCTTCGCGAGGCTTCGACACTGCCTCTCACGGCTCCACCCGTGGCCGGCCGCTGCTCCTGAGCGTCCGGACGCGCCACTTCCGTCTCTGCCACCAGCTCCGCTCCAACAGCCGATCACCGACCTTTTCGTTCAACAGTCTCTGCGCGCGCCGCTCGGCGACACCGTCACTCTCAAAGGATCCCGTACCTGGACTCATCCTGTTGCTCCTGTCCGATTGGAGGCAAGAGCATCCGGACGGGCGCTCTCGGCACTCAGGCCCGGTCTGGCAGTCGGAGAGGAAACTTTCGGAGCCTCGACGGCTTCCGCGCTAGGTCTATGCGCTGAATCAGCATACACCAAATTTGTGCGGAGAGTCACAAAACTCCGTGTGGCCCGAACTACTCCGCGCGGCGCATCGCCCGATACACGTCGTCCCAATGCGTGGAGACCTCCTCCAACGCGCGGGCAGTGGTCAGAGCGGCTGCTTCAAGCCTCTCGATGATCTTTTCGACCTCCGTCAGCCGCGCCTCGAGGGCGCGGAGCTTGTTCCCAACGCTGTCCAGTTCCTGCGCAAGAACTTCGGTCTCGGTGCTCCTGGGAGACATCGCGCGGAGCCGATCTTATCCCTAGCTTCAGGAGAGCTCAGGCTGCGGCTGCCAGCAAAGTCCCGAGTCTGCCGAAGCACGTGATACGGTCCTTCGTGCCCTTCTGGCTTAGATTCCTCGCCCGCCAGGCGAGCGCAGTGCGACGTGTTCGGTTGTAGGTCGGCTCTGCCAGAAGCATTCGATACGAAGGAGGCCATGCAATGGCCACCAGTCCTGTGTCACCGACCATGGATGCCCGCAAGACGAGCGTCCTTGTCCGCTTCACGCCCGCCGCCACGACCGAGCAGTACGACGAGACGATTCGGCGTCTGGAGAAGTCCGGCGACTGGTTGCCTGACGGGCTCGACTCCCACGTCGCCTTCGAGGCGGACGGGAAGTTCCGGGTCAGTGAGATCTGGGACTCGCGAGAGCAGTTCGACGCATTCGGTGAGCGCCTCATGCCGGTGCTGAAGGACGTTGGGATCGAGCCGGGTCAGCCCGAGCTGCTCGAGATCCACAACATCATCAAGCGCTAACCCGAGCGGCAGCGCGCAAGGGCCGGGCCGGCCGAGCGAAATGGAGGCAGCAGAATCCCCCGGTTTGCTTCGGAGACGGCTCGGCCCTTGAGCGTTTCATCGCGCCTCGGCGCCTCGCCGACCCTGAAGATCCTCACCGGCGCGGTCGCGACTTCAACGAGATCAGCGACAAGAGCGCGAAGCCGATAAACCAGAGCACGACCACGACTGTCACGGCGATGCCGCGCATCATCTGCGCGGCTGCATCCATCGTCGATGTGCAGCCCATTAGCGACCGCGCGGCAAGCGCCTGCCTCAAGGACTCGCCGAATCCGACGTCCCGCTGGGTCTCCTCGTTGATGACGAATCCCTGAGGCTCACCGGTGTCGAGGGTCTTGAAGCTGTAGTAGCTGGGTGCGGCTGCACGGCGCGTTGTCACTTTCATTGTCACCCCCCGGTCTCGACGGCCCTCCGGAGAGGGCGGAAACCGCCTGGTTGAGGGAAGCCGACGCCCGGACTCGAACCGGGGACCCCTTCATTACGAGTGAAGTGCTCTACCAGCTGAGCTACGTCGGCAGCGGCTCTCCAGTCTAGCCCGCCTCAGGCGGGGACGAGGCGCCGCCCTCGCAGGCGGGCGAGCAGCCGGCGCAGGGTCACGCCGACGAGCTTTCCGCGGCCCCCGCCAAGGAGGGCGAGGCCGATCAAGAGCTCGGCCATCAGCTCCGCGAGCGCCGCGTGCGGGCCGAGCCAGAAGTAGAGGAGCAGCGCCAACATCACGGACCTCGTTGCCGCGTGCGGAAGGCCCTAAACCGCGCGACGGCCGGGCAGGGACGTAGACTCGCCGCATGCTGCTGATGCGAATCGCCCTGGCGATCGCGATCAACGCGCTGGCGCTCTGGATCGCGAACCTCCTCTGGACGAGCGTCGACATCCACGGCTTCTGGGCCTACTTCATCGGGGCCGTGGTGCTCGGGATCGCGAACGCGGTGATCAAGCCGATCCTGGCGATCCTGACGCTCCCGCTGATCGTCCTCACCCTCGGGATCTTCTACCTGTTCATCAACATCCTGATGGTGCTGCTCGCCGAGTGGATCGCGCCGAACTTCTCGATCGACGGGTTCTGGACGTACGTCGGCGTCGTCTTCATCGTCTGGCTGGTGAACTGGGTCGCTGGCTTCGCGGTCGACCAGTTCGAGCGCCCGCGCGCCCGCTACGCCTAGCGCCTGCCGAGCCGCGCGACGCAGAGATCCGGCCGCACGAACACGTCGAGCTGCTCGACCTCGAGGTCGCTTCCGAGCGCGGACAGCGCGCCCGTGATCAGGCCCTTGTGGACGGCGCAGACGACTTCGGGCTGCGACTCGGCGAGCCCGTGGAACGGGCAGCGCGCCATGTGGATCTCCCGCGCGTGCGCGCTGGGCTCGAACCCTTGCCCGTCGAGCAGCTCGACGACCTCTTCGACCGCCGCGTCGTCGTCGGGCCTCTGCGCCAGCGGATCCTTCGCCAGCAGGTAGCGGCCCCAGGCCTCGCCCGCCTCCTCCGCCCGCGCGGCGCCGCCCTCGGAGCCCGCGAGCGCCCCGGTGAGGACGGTGGCGAGGAGCCGGTGCTCGTCCGTTCCGTGCGCGGCCGGCTCCGGGGCGAGCGAGTAGAGGATCCGCGGGCGGCCTGGCGAGAGCCGCGGCGCCGACGTGGAGCCGACGATGCCGGCGTCGGCGAGGATCTCGAGGTGCCAGCGGACGGTGTTCGGGTGGAGCCCGACGCGGCTCGCCAGCTCAGAGGCGTCGACCCCGCGGGCGGCTTCGCGCAGTTCCTCCACGATGCGGGCGCGACGGGGGTCGCCGAGCGCGCGGTGGCGGGTCACCGTCGCCATAGCTCCGAAGCTTCCCGGAACTAACCCACGCGCGAAACCGTAGAAATCCGCAAGGAATCTCCGGAACTGTGCCGATGGAGCGGCTTCGCGTTCCTCCTATGTTCATCGGAGAAATCCACCTAGGAGGCATCTTTCGATGGCGTCGCACCCAGCAGCTCACACCTACTACCACCACGCCCACGAGGAGGACTCGGGCGTGGCGCTCAAGCTCCTCGCGCTCTTCCTCGGCCTCGCCGTCGGCGTGCTCGCGATCGTCGCGGTCTGGATGGGCGCGTCCGCGCAGGAGGCCCGCAACGACGCCCGGGCCGCGGCGGCCACCGCCTCGAAGCCCTCGACGGACACGACCATGCCCGGAATGGCCATGCCCGCCGCCGGCGACGGCGCCGTGGCGACGCCGAGCTTCGCGGGGATCGCGCCCGCGAACGCCGACGCCCTCGCGGCGGCGCACCGCGCCTATCCGGCCGAGCTCCCGGCGACGACTCCCGGTCCCGTCGTGAACGTCCACCTCGGGATCAACCACCGCGTGCTCTCGATCGCACCCGGGATCAAGTACGAGGCCTGGACCTTCGGCGCCGGCGTCCCGGGCCCGGTGATCCACGCGCGGCAGGGACAGACCGTGCGGGTCACGCTGACCAACAACGCGCCGATGGCGCACTCGGTCGACTTCCACGCGGCGCGGGTCGCGCCCGACAAGGCCTTCGTCGACATCCTGCCCGGCAAGTCGTTCACCTTCAGCTTCAGGGTCGACGACCCCGGCGTCTACATGTACCACTGCGGCACGAAGCCGGTGCTCGCGCACATCGCGAACGGGATGTACGGCGCGATCGTCGTCGATCCCGCGAACGCGAAGCTGCTGCCGCCGGTGCACCACGCGTACGTGCTCGTCTCGGGCGAGTGGTACCTGAACGCCCCCGGCGACAAGCAGCCGGCCGGCCTCGACATGGTCAAGGCGCACCAGATGACGCCCGACTGGGTCACCTGGAACGGCTACGCGGCCCAGTACGTGAAGCATCCGCTGGCCGCGCATCCCGGCCACACGACGCGCTTCTACGTCGTCGACGCAGGGCCGAGCCTCAACACCGACTTCCACGTCGTCGGCACCGTGCTCCAGCGCGCCTGGGTCGACGGCGCGGTCACCGACCCGCCCGAGCACGGCGTCCAGACGGTCACCGTCCCGGCCGGCGGCGGCGCGATCTTCGACGTCACGATCGACAAGCCCGGCCTCTACCCCTTCGTCACGCACTCGTTCGCGAGCGTCGACATGGGCGCCGTCGGCCTGCTCAGGGTCGGCGACGTCGCCGGCACGATGAGCCACTAAGGGCTGCGGTACCGCCAGACGTCGTCGCCCGCGTAGCTCGCGACCCACATCGACCCGAAGGCCCGGAGCGCGAAGAACGCGCCCGGGCCTGCGGGGAAGCTGTCGACGACCGCGGCCGTCTTCGGGTCGACGCGGTGCACGACGTTCGACTCCTTGTCCGGCACCCAGATCGTCCCGTCCGCGGCCAGGGCTCCCTGCGCCAGCGTCCTGCCGAACGAGAGCCGCGCGCGCACCTTCCGCGTGGCCGGGTCGAGCCGGACGAGCACGTTGTCGGCCGCCTGGATCCAGAGGTCGCGCGTCCCGGCCGCGAACCACGACGGCGCGCGGACGCCGACGGGGATCCGGTCGATCCGGTGCGTCCGCGGATCGACTCGCGCGACGGAGGTCGCGGCACGGCCGAAGCCGACCCAGACGCCGCCGTCCGCGGCGCGCAGGCCCGTCGGGCGCGGGCCGACCCTCAGGCGGCGCAGGACGCGCAGCGACCGCGGGTCGACCTCGACGAGCCGTCCGGCCTCCCAGGCGGTCACCCAGACGCGGCCGTGGGCGGCGAGCACGTCGAACGGCGCGCCGCCGACCCGGACGGTGCGCCGGCGCCGCGTCCCCGGGTCGATTCGCGTGAGCGTCCCGTCCTTGTAGTTGACGGCCCACAGGGCGCCGAAGCCACGCGTCAGCGAGAAGAGCCCCGGCCGGAGCCGGATGCGCAGTGTGACGCGGCTCGTCCGCGGGTCGATCCGCGCGAGCGTCCCGGCACCGTCGTTCGAGACCCACACCGCGCCGAAAGCGGCCACCGCGCCGGCCGGGGAGGCTCCGGTCTCGACCTTCGTGAGCAGCCGCGGCGAGGAGCCGGCGAGGGCCAGACACGCTAACGAGAGCAGCGCTAGCTTCGGCATCTGCCGGAGCTACACCGGCAACGAGCCCGCGGTTCCGTCAGCCGTCGAGCTCGGCGAGGTCCTCGTCGGTGAGCTCGAGGCCGGCGGCGGCCACGATCGGGTCGACCTGATCCGGCCGGCGAAAGCCCGTGATCGCGCCGTGGACCGCCGGGCTGCGCAGCGTCCACGCGACGGCGACGGCGCCGGGCTCGACGCCGTGGCGCGCGGCGACTCGCCGCAGGCGCTCGACCAGCTCGAGGGTCCGCGAGAGCTGCGGCTCGCGGAAGCGCTCGCTCCGCTTGCGCCAGTCGTCGTCGGGCAGGCGCTCGATGCGCTCGCGCGTCATCTTCCCGGTCAGGAGGCCCGAGGCCATCGGCGAGTAGACGATCACGCCGATCCCGTGCTCCTCGCAGTACGGCAGGATCTCGGCCTCGATCTCGCGGTCGAGCAGCGAGTACGGCGGTTGCAGCGTCTCGACCGGCGCGATCGCCTCCGCCCGCTCGAGCTGCGCCACCGAGAAGTTCGAGACCCCGATGTGGCGGGCGAGGCCCTCGGCCTTGAGCTCTGCGACCGCCGTCCAGCCTTCCTCGATCTCCTCGTCCGGGATCGGCCAGTGGATCTGGTACAGGTCGACCGCGTCGACGCCGAGGCGGCTGAGGCTCGCCTCGAGCTCCCGCCGCAACGAGTCGCGCCTCAGGGACTGGACCGTGGTACCGCTCGCCCCCACGGGTTGGCCGCCCTTGGTGAAGACGTAGGGCCGCGAGGCGAGCCCAGCGACCGCGCGGCCGACGACCTCCTCGGAGTGGCCGTGACCGTACTGGGCGGCCGTGTCGATCCAGTCGACGCCGAGCTCAAGCGCGCGGTGGATCGCCGCGATCGACTCGTCGTCGTCCTGGGGGCCCCAGGCCCAGTCGGCCCCTGCGCCGCCCATCGCCCACGCGCCGACGCCGACGCGGCTGATCTCGAGGCCGGTGCGGCCGAAGCGGACGGTCTTCACGCCGCGACGCTGACGGCCCCGGCGAAGGCGCGCCGCAGCTCGACGAACAGGGCCTCGAGCGCCAATGCGGGCGAGAGCTGGAACTCCTCGAAGCGCCGCCACGTCTCCCGGACGAGCTCCGCCGCGCGCTCGGCCCCTTCGAGCCGCTCCAGCGTGCCGTCCTCGCGCAGCTCCGCCGCGCGGTCGACGTGCACGAGCGCGCTCTCGGCGCCCGCCGCAGCGGCGACCAGGTCGCGGTACCAGGTGGCGAGCTCCTCCAGCGACGCGAGCAGCTCCTCGCGCTCGGCCCCCCGCTGCGCGCGCCGCACGCGCTGCTCGGCCTCCCGCGCCGGAAGGTCGAGCGCTTCGATCGCGGCTTCCTCGCGCTCCTTCGCCTCGGCCGCTCGCTCGCGCGCGGCCTCCAGCACGCGCTTCGCCGCGGCCGCCGCGTCGAACTCCGGCCCGTAGACGGCGCGCGCCGTCTCCAGCAGCGCCGCCCGCCGCCGCGCCGCGGACTCGTCGAGCAGCCGCTCGGCGCGATCGAGCCTCCCGCCCGCAACGCGCGCGATCGAGGTCGCCTCCTCCTCGCTCAGCTCGGGCGCACGGGCTTGCACCTGCTCGCGCACCGCCCGCTCGGACAGGCGCCGGAACGGAACCGCCTGGCAGCGCGAGCGGATCGTCTCGGCCAGCGAGCCGACCTCGTCCGCGACGAGCACGATCACCGCGTAGCCGGGCGGCTCCTCGAGGTCCTTCAGCAGCGCGTCGGTCGCGTCGTCGTTCATCGAGTGCGCGCCGAAGACGAGGTAGACGCGCCGCTGCGCCTCGAACGGGCGCATGTGCAGGTCGCGCCGCATCTCGCGGATCGCGTCGATGCGGATCTGGTCGCCGAGCGGCTCGAGCACGTACAGATCCGGATGGGAGCGCCGTTCCACACGCGGGTCGTTGCCCAGCAGCTCGGCGGCAAACGCCAGCGCGGTCGCGCGCTTGCCGATCCCGGCCGGGCCGTGGAAGAGGTACGCGTGCGCGGGGCCCTCGGCGAGGGCCGCACGCAGGAGCCGCTTCGCCTCCTCCTGCTCAGGAACGCTGTCGAAGCTCGTCGAGCACCTCCTCGGCGATCTCGCGCGGCGGGCGCGTGCCGTCGACCGTCGTGATCCGCTGCGGAAAGTACTCGGCGAGCTCCCGGTAGGCGCGGTCGACTCGCTCGCGGAAGCCGCCCGCCTCGCGCTCGATCCGGTCGCCCTCGGCGCCGACCCGCCGCGCCGACTCCTCCGGGTCGACGAGCAGCAGGAACGTGCGGTCGGGGAGCAGGCCGCGCACCGCCTGCAGGTTCAGCTCGAGCACCCGTTCGAGGCCGAGGCCGCGCGCGATGCCCTGGTAGGCGAGCGACGAGTCGAGGTAGCGGTCGCTGACCACGTCGGCGTCGCGCTCGAGCGCCGGCGCGATCACCTCGACCACGAGCTGCGCGCGAGCCGCCGCGAAGAGCGCCGCCTCGGCCCACGGCGAGACCTCGCCCTGGTGCAGCAGCAGCTCGCGGATGCGCTCGCCGAGCTCCGTCCCGCCCGGCTCGCGGGTCGCGACCACGTCGCGGCCGTCGGCGCGCAGGGCCTCCGCGAGGAGCTCGGCCTGCGTGGACTTCCCGGAGCCGTCGAGGCCTTCGAAGGTCACGAACATGAGGCCGTCGTAGGATATGAGGCAGTGCGAGTCGTCGTGACAGGGGGCGCGGGCTTCATCGGCTCGCACGTCGTCGAGGCCCTGCTCGGGCGCGGCGACGAGGTCACGATCGTCGACGACCTCTCGAACGGGAAGCGGGAGAACGTGCCGGAGGGGGCGCGGCTCGTCGTCCACGACATCCGCGAGGGGCTCGCCGACGTCTTCGCCGAAGCGCGCCCGGAGGCGTGCTGCCATCTCGCCGCCCAAGTCGACGTCCGCGTGTCGGTCGACCGCCCGACGCACGACGCGTCCGTGAACGTGCTGGGGACGATCGCCGTCCTCGAAGCGGCGCGGGAGCACGACGCGCAGGTGGTGTTCAGCTCCACCGGCGGGGCGATCTACGGCGAGTGCGAGGCGCCCGCCACGGAGGACGCCGAGCGGCGGCCGCTGGCGCCGTACGGTGTCTCGAAGCTCGCGGGCGAGGAGTACCTCGCGGCCTACAACCGGCTCTACGGCGCGCGGCACGTCGCGCTGCGCTACGGCAACGTCTACGGGCCGCGGCAGGACCCACACGGCGAGGCGGGCGTCGTCGCGATCTTCTTCGGCCGGCTGGCCGAGGGCGAGGCGGCGCGGATCTTCGGCGACGGGCTCCAGACACGCGACTACGTCTACGCGGGCGACGTCGCGCGGGCGACGCTTGCGGCGATCGGCCACGGCGGCGGGGTGTTCAACGTCGGCACCGGCCGCGAGACCTCCGTCGTCGAGCTGTACGACCTCTGCCGTCGAGTCGCCGGCTCGGAGCTCGCGGCGGAGGCGGCGCCGGCGCGCCTGGGCGAGCTGCAGCGGAGCGTGCTCGACGTCTCGCACTCCGAGCGCGAGCTCGGCTGGCGGGCGGAGATGCCGCTGGAGACGGGGTTGCGCCACACCTGGGAGTCGATCCGGAGGTAGGAAGGAGCGGCGTGCGGCGCGGCGAATCGGACCGTCCGCCGTGGAGCACGTCCTTCACACCCCGTCCGGCCCCGGGCACTCGCAGCACCAGTGGCGCACGATCGCCGTCGTCGCCGCCGGGATCGCGACGCTCGAGCTCGTCGGGCTGATGGTCGTCGGGATCGCGCTGCTCGCGAAGCCGGTGCTGCACCACACGCAGAGCAGGGCGCGCGCCGCCGAGAAAACGGCGGCGAAGAAACCGGCTCCGACGCCCAAGGCCGGGCCGCTCCTGCCGCGCCGGCTCCTGTCCGTGACGGTCCTGAACGGGAACGGCGTCTCGGGCGCCGCCGCTGCGGAGGCCTCGCGCGTACGCGCGCGCGGCTACAAGATCCGCGTCGTCGGCAACGCCGCGCGCGGCGGCTACGGCGCGAGTGTCGTGATGTACCGCGGGAGCCACCGCGGCGAGGCGCTGCGCCTGGCCCGCGACCTCGGCATCCGCCTCGTCTCGCCGCCCGACGGCATCCGCCCGAGCGAGCTGAAGGGCGCGAAGCTGGCCGTCGTCATCGGCGGCTGATCCAAGTAACAGTCTGTTACTAGCTCGCTTTAGGTCGGCTCGGAGCCACGGGTCTCGCGGCCGAACCTGTCCCTTCGAGCCGTGTCCGCTCCAAGTAACAGTCTGTTACTTGCGCCCCGGCCGCAGGGCGCGTTGACCGCTAGCGGCGGGCGATCTGCGGGGTGCCCACGTCGGCTTCGGCCCGGAGGAGGGCTGCGCGCTTCGTCGCGCTGGCGGCCTCGGCGGTTCTCCCCGCCGCGGCGAGCAGGTCCGACCACTCGCGACAGACCGCGGCGGCCTCACGGTGCATGCTCGAGGCGGTCAGGGCATCCACGGCGCGCTCGAAGCTGCGAGCTGCGGCGTCGGGCTCGTCGGACCCTGCCTCGACCAGCGCCTGCGCGACCCAGAGGAGGCCCTGCTCCGCGGGAGCGTCGGCGAGCTCCTCGTGGGCCTGGCGGATCAGCGGGCGCGCGCCGTCGAAGTCGCCCTGCCGCGCGTGCGCGAGCGCCTGCCCCGAGTGCAGCGCACCGAGGTCGCGTGCATCCGCCGCGAGCGTCTCGAGCCGCGCGGCGAGCTCCAGATGCCGAAGCGCGTCGGGAACGTTGTGCGCCCACAGCTGCACCTCGGCCGCGAACAGGTGCGCCCGCGCGAGCTCGAGGCTGTCCTCCGTGTGGTCGAGCAGGATGATCGCGCGGCGGATCTCGTTCAGCGCGGCGCGCGGCTGGCCCTCCATGTAGGCGAGTCGCGCCAGCGACCAGTGCATCGTGACCTGGGCGTGCGCGTCGAGCGCGGCGTCCGCATCGACCTCCTCGAGCACCGAGCGCGCGCGCTCGAACTCGCCGAGGTCGGTGAGCGCGTAGCTCAGGTACGTCGCGAGCCGGAGCCGTACCCCCACTCCCTCCGGCACCCCGCAGGCGGGATCGTCGAGCGCCTCCTCGAGCATCCGTACGGCGTCCTCGGCGCGGCCGAGGAACCGCAGCGCCTTCGAGAGGCTGACGTAGACGTTCGTCTGCATCAGCGGCGAGACGAACGGCGACGCGACCGCGACCGAGAGGTACTGCGCGGCCTCGTGCTGGCTGCCGGCCGCGAGCGAGGCGAGACCGAGCGCGATCTGCGCGCGCGTCGTGATCTCGTGCTGGCCGGTGCGCCGCGCCTCGTTCAGGACCGCCTGAAGCGCATGACGCGCCTCGATGCTGTGGTCGCCCAGCCGCAGCCGCAGCTCGGCGTCGGTGAGCCGGAGCTCGAGCGCCTCGGCCGGCGCCATGTCGACCCCGTTCTCGAGGTACTCCGGCGTCACGTCGAGGCGGAGCGCGAGCACGCGGATCGCGCGAACCGACGGCATGCGCTGGCCGGACTCGATGCGCGAGATGTACGCCGGGCTGAGGCCGCTGGAGGCAAGCTGCCGCTGCGAGAGGCCGCGGCCGAGCCGCAGCCTGCGCACGCGCTCACCGATGCTCTCGTCCGACCTCTTGGATCCGGGAGACGCGATCACGCCCACGCATCATCCCGGCCGCGACTGCAAATCGTCAAGCTACGCACTTGACAGGATCATCGCAGTCGTCTCTGCTGCCCTCTCGCCATCTCCCACTACCAGTGGTGTTCTTGGCCTCGTTACGCACATGCCCAGCGGAGCGAAAGGAGGTGAGCATGGCCCGTCTGATGTCCATCGCGGCAGCCGTCGCACTGATGCTCTCGGCTGCCTTTGCCGCCGGCCTCACCTGCGGCGGGTAACCCGATGCGTAGCTGTGTCTCGGGGCGGCGCCGCATCCCGCCCCGAGACACCCGCTCTTGCCTGGCGACCGGGCCACACGTGGCCGGTCACCACTCGTGGTCCTCAAGATGGCGCACCGATTGCTGCCGGTGGGCAGCACGATGAGCCGGCGAGGTCGTCGAAGAGAGGTGGCGGGCGGCCAGGCTGCGGCTTCCCGACCGCTCCGCCACGGGCTGAGCATACGTCGCAGGCGCCGGATCCGCGAGACGCCGTCGGAGCGCGGCCTATCATCGAGCCGTGCCAGCCGAGGACCCGCGCAAGCAGGCCGAGATCGACTACCCGCTCGCGGCCGGCGAGGAGGGGCGCGCCTGGATCCGCTCCAAGCCGTTCGGCCACGACCCGCGCGAGACGGCTCGCTTCCTGATCGACTTCGGCTACGTGCTGCAGCTCCTCGACCTGCACTCGGGGTCGAGCCTCGTCGAGCTCGGCTGCGGCTCCGGCTGGATGATGCGCTTCGCCGCGCGCCACGGCGTCCACGCCGAGGGCTACGACATCTCGCCGGAGATGATCGCGATCGCTCGAGCGGAGGCCGAGCGCGAAGGGCTCGAGGTGACCTTCGAGGCCGGCGACTACGAGCAGCTCGACCTGGGCGGCCGCTTCGACGCCTGCCTGCTCTACGACGCGCTGCACCACAGCGCGCGGCCGGAACTCGTGCTCGCCGCGGCGAGGCGCGCGCTCAAGCCGGGCGGGCGGCTGCTGCTCGCCGAGCCGAACTGGAAGCAGCGCTTCCAGGGCCGGGGCGCGTCCGACGCCTACGGGACGACCGAGCTCGGCTACAGCCCGCGGCGCCTGAAACGGCTCCTCCGCGAGGCCGGCTTCACCGACATCCACCGCTTCCACAACAACCGCAAACGGCTCTTCTCCAACGCGCCCCGGGAAACGGCCGCTCACCTCGCCGAGCCGTTCGTCTACCGCCTGCTCGCGCCCTTCTGGACGCAGATCTGGCTGCGCGCCCGGGCCGGCTAGCCGAAGCGGCCGGCCCGGGCGCGCGAGCCCTCAGTGCACGGTGACGCGGATCACGCGTCCCTGGCCGGCCGGGAAGCCGAAGCCCTGCTCGGACACGTAGAGCGCGCCGTCGGGGCCGGCCGTCATCCCGGTCGGGAAGACGAGCCCGGAGACGATCGTCGTCAGCCCGCCGTGCTTGCCGACGCGGACGATCGCTCCCGTGCCCGGCGTGGGGCCGCCCGGGGTCGTGCTCATCTCGAGCGCGTAGAGGCTGCCCTTCAGCCGCGCCAGCCCGAGCACCTGCTCGAGCCCGGTCGCCTGCACGCGCAGCTTCTTGCCGGTGAGCTTCCAGACGGTCTCGTTCGGCGTCGTCCCGTCGGGCGGGCCGAAGACGCCGAGATTGCCGATGTAGAACGCCGGGTGCCCGCCGTGGTGCGCAAAGCGACGCCCGTGGTGGCCCTTGCCGTGGCCCTTCCCATGGCCGGAGCCGACGGGGATGATCGCCGTCGGAACGACGTGGCCGACCGACGCCGTGAAGTCGAGCACGCGGCTGACGTGGCCGCTCGGCGTGACACGGGCCAGGTTGCCCTGGTTCGAGTCCATCGGGTAGAGCGAGCCGCCGAGCGACGTCATGCTGAACCAGGTGCCGTCCGGCTCGAAGTCCTCGTCGTTCTTGACGGCCTGAGGATTCGCCGCGAGGTAGGCGCTGAGGTCCGCGATCATCGTCCAGCTGCCAGGCCCGTTGACGCGGAAGACGCCGTTCGGGACCGTCGGCACGCCGTGCGAGCAGCCTGCGCCGGCGAGCAGCCCGTAGAGCGTGCGGCCGACGAAGGCCACGCTCGAGACGCCGCTGACGAGGTTGCCGAGCGCGGGTGCGGTCTGGCTCGAGGGCAGCGCGTCGACGACCGTCGAGACGGCGCCGTGCGAGTCCACCTTCGAGATCCGCCCGCCGAGCACCGGGTCGTTCGTGCTGCCGAAGTACGGCGCCGCCCCTCCGTGAGCCTGCGGGCACGGGTCGGTGGCGGAGCTGTGCGTCCCGCCGAGCCCGCCCTCGGCGACGTAGAGGTTGCGGCCCGGCCCGAAGGTCAAGCCGCGGGGGTTGTTGAACCCGCTTGCGAACACCGACATGGCGGGCGTGCCGTGCTTCCCGCCCTTGCCGTGGCCGTGACCATGGCCGGGGTCGTGCTTTGCAAGTGCTGATCCGCTGCCGACGGCGCCGAAAAGGAGTGCGCCGATCGACAGTGCGATCGTGATCCGTCTCATCTTCTGCCCCTTTCTTCGAGGGAGCGGGGCGGCCGCGGCGGAAGTCTAGAGGCCCGCGCGCGGTTCAGCCGGTCGAGGCGCCCACCCGCGCGAGCTCCGCCGCGACGAGCGGGTTCTCCGGGTCGAGCTGCGCCGCCCGCCGGAGCGGCGGCAGGGCGCGGCGCCGGTCGCCCAGATCCGCCTCGAAGCTGCCGAGCTCGAACCACGGCCACCAGTTGAGCGGCTGCAGCCGGACCGCGTCGGTGTAGCGCCCTCTCGCTCCCTCGAGGTCGCCGAGCTGCTCGAGCGCGACCGCCTGCACGAGCAGCGGGTCGAGCGCGAGCGGGTTCAGGGAGCGCGCGTCGCGCGCGTCGCGATAGGCCTGCAGCGGCCGGTTCCCGGCGATAGCGGCGCGCGCCGAGTCCGTCGCCCGCTCCGCGAACCAGGGCGTCAGCAGCGAGAGCGCGACCACGATCGCCACCGCCGCCGGCACGGGCGACCAGGCGAGGCGCGGCTCCTCGCGAACTGCCGGTCCGCCCAGTAGCGCGCCCACCGAGAGCAGGAACGGCGCCGTGACGGCGACGAAGTCCCAGTCGAAGTCGACGAGCGAGTGGATCACGTAGGCGGCGGCGAGCACCGCGAGCGCGACCGCGGCCGGCTCTCGGCCCCGCAGGCGTCTCACGACCCCGACGGCCGCCGCCGCGATCGACGCGGCCGCCAGCAGGAACCCCACGACCCCCGTCTCGGTGAGGAACTGCAGCGGCACGTTGTGCGGCTCGGTGACGACGATGCTGTTCGTCCGCAGCATCCGGTGGGTCAGCTCGAAGCTGCCCGCGCCGGTCCCGCGCCACGGCTGGCGCTCCCACGCGCGCCAGGCCTCCTTCCACCAGAGCCAGCGGCTGGACGAGCTCGCGTTCACCAGGTGCTGCGGGCCGCCCTGGAGCGACGCGTTCGTGGGCTGCTCGGTGAAGTCCTTGAACCAGCCTTTGGGCTTCGACTCCGCCACGAGGACGGCGACGCCCACGGCGACGCCGACGCACAGCACGCCGAGCGCGACCCGGCCGACTAGGCGCCGCCGCGCGACGGAGAGCGGGCGCCGCTCCTCGCCCAGCGAGCCGAGGTAGGCGAGCGCGCCGACGGCGACCGCCGCCAGCACGAACACGACCGCGAACCAGGCGCCGTCGTGCGCGCGCAGCGAATGCGCGGCGCCGTCGGTGGTCAGGCCCGGCCGCGTGAACGCCCACGCCGCCACGGCGATCCCAGCGCCGCCGCCCAGCAGCAACACGGCCGCGCTCTCGACCCGGGGCGAGCCGAGCACGAGCCAGAGCACCACCGCGCAGGCCGCCGCGAGCACGCCGCCGCGCGAGTACGTCAGCAGGAGGCCGACGACGAGGGCGTAGACGTAGACGACTCCCGCCGCCCGCAGCCAGTGCGGATGCTCGCGCCGCGCGGCCAGCCAGACCGCGAGCGGCAGCGCCATCGCGAAGAGGAGCCCGAGGGCGTTCCAGTAGCCGATCGGCGAGCTCAGGCGCGCGATCCGCCCGGAGGAGCCGAGCGCGGGGATCGCCTTCCCGAGCAGCGCCCAGCCGAGCGGCAGCGCCAGCGCGGCCGAGAGCACGTACGCCCACTCCCGCAGCCACGGCCCCAGCCAGAGCCCGACGACCGCGAACGCGACGTAGACGAGGCCGCGGTTCAGGTAGGCCCAGGAGCGGTCGCCCTGGATCGACCACACCACCGAGATCCCGTTCCAGGCGACGAACGCGACGAGGAAGCCGAGCGCGACCAGGGCCTCGCGCGTGAGCTCCGGGCGCGGGAGCCCCACGAGCGCACCGGCCACGACGAGGGCTGCGAGCACCAGCGCGGCGAGCCCGATCCACGTCAACCGGCCGCCGGACGACCCCGAGGAGAAGAGCGCCGAGACCGCCGCCAGAACCCCGCCGGCGCCGAGCAGCAGCCACGCCGCCCAGCGATCCAGCGCCCTGAGCATCGGCTGGGGAGGCTAACATCGGGCGGTCCCGAACGTCTCCGTTTACAAAGTACTTACCGGGGGCACACGACCGCCTCACGGAGAACGGCAACACTGCCGATCGGTACCCCGCCCCATGCCGAGAATCCGCATCCGTTCAGCCGCCGTCACGCTCGCCGTGCTCGCGCTTCTCGCGGGCCTGGCGCTCGGCGCCGCCTCCCCCGCCGCGGCCAAGGGCAAGCCGTGCTGGGAGCGCGTCATCGACGACTGGCTCGACAACGGCAACATCGACGGGAAGTACAAGGCGGCGTGCTACCAGCAGGCCCTCAAGCACATCCCGGAGGACCTGCGCGACTACTCGAACATCTCCGACGCCATCACCGCCGCGCTCCAGGCCTCGCTGCGCGGCAGCGGCCCCGGCGGCGGCAGCTCGCAGCAGGGCGCCGGCGGCTCCTCGGCCAACGGCGGCGGCGAGAACCAGGGCGACAACGCGCCGCGCAAGCTGCAGAACGTCCCCGACAGCTCGTACTACCGCCGCGCGATCGACAACCTCGGCACGACGAGCGCCGACTCGCTGCCGATCCCGCTGCTCGTCCTCGCCGGCCTAGGCACCGCGCTCCTCCTGAGCGCCGCCGGGCTCGCCGCGCACAAGCGCCTCCGCGCGCGCAGGCCGCAGCCCTAGCCCACGCGTAGCGCCTCGTCGATCGCCGCCGCGAACGAGAGCCGGCGGCCCCGGTGCCGTCCCCCCTCGAAGGCGTCGCTCTCGATCACGACCTTCGCGGCGTACTCCTCGCGCTCGAGCTCCCACTGGCCGATCGGCCCGCGGGCCTCTTCGGCCTCGACTGCTCCCCAGTGGAGGCCGGCGCGCTCCTCGTCGCCGCGGAGGCGCGCGATCCAGGCCGAGAGCACCAGCGCGCCCACCGACGACTGCCGGTCGTCGATCGTTCGTGCGAGCCCGAGGGTCCGGCGAACGGCGAGCTCCGCCTCGTCGAGCCGGTCGAGTTCGATCAGCGCCTCGGTCAGGCCTTGCAGCATCCCGACCTCCCACCAGGTGAAGCCGACCTCGTGCGCCATCTCGGCCGACTGCGAGAAGAGCTCGGCACCCTCGGCGAGGTTCCCCTCCGTCATCGCCAGGTAGCCGAGCCCGCCGGTCGCCTCGGCCTCGCCGCGCAGCGAGCCGAGCCTGCGGTGGATGCGCAGGGATTCCTGGAACAGCTCGCGGGCCTTGACGGGATCGAGCCTCATCGAGCTGATCCCCGTCCTGTGCATGACGATCGCCACCGCCTCCTCGTCGCCCAGGGCGCGGAAGAGCGCGAGGCTCTCGAGATTCAGACGGTGCGACTCCTCGTACCCGCCGGAGAGCCACAGCGCCCCGGCGTAGCAGCGCAGCGCCGTCGCGCGCAGCCGCTCCGGCAGATCCCCGGCCTGCGCCAGGAGCTCGCTCCAGCGGCGCGCGCCTTCGAACGGCGCCGTCACGACCCAGAAGTTCTCCAGCGGCACCATCAGCTCGGTCGCCTCGACGACGTCCCCCGCGGCCACCGCGCCGTCGAGTGCCGCCCGCAGGTTGTCCTGTTCCGGGAGGAGCACCTCGAAGTGCCTGCCGTAGTCGCCCTCGGCCGAGGTGTCCACGGATCTTGCGAGCGCGGAGTACGCGTCGAAGTGGCGGCGGCGTACATCCTCGAGCTCGCCCTCGGCCTCGAGCTGCTCGAGCGCGAACTCGCGGATCGTCTCGAGCAGCGCATACCGGTCGCCGGCGTAGCGGACGAGGCTCTTTTCGACGAGGGACTGCAGCGCGTCGACGTCGGCGCCGGCCACGGCCTCCGCGGCCTCGAGCGTCCAGCCGCCCGCGAAGACCCCGAGCGGCCTGAACGTTCGCTGCTCCTCCGGCGAGAGCAGCTCGTAGCTCCAGGCGATCGCGCCACGCAGCGTCCGCTGCCGCTCGGGAGCGTCCCGGGCGCCGCCGGTGAGCAACGGGAGACTGCGCTCGAGCCGCTCGCGGATCTGCGCGGTCGTCAGCGCCCGCACCCGGGCCGCGGCGAGCTCCAGCGCCAGCGGCAGGTGGTCGACCCGGCGGCAGATCGGGAGCACGTGCTCGTCCGGCTCGAAGCCGGGTCGGGCGGCGCGGGCGCGCGCGAGGAAGAAGCCGACCGACTCCTGCTCGACGAGCGGCGGCACCGGGTACTCGCGCTCGGCGGCGAGGCGCAGGAGCTCGCGGCTCGTGAGCAGCAGGCGTAGGCCCGGACAGGCCGAGAGCAGCTCGCCGAGCTGCGGTGCGGCGTCGACGACCTGCTCGAAGTTGTCGAGCACGAGCAGCATCCGCCGCTCGCCGATGTGCTCTCGCAGCTCCCCGCGCGCGCCGAGTGCCGAGCCGATCTCGGGGATGACCCGGTCCGGCCCGCGCACCGCCTGGAGCGGAACCCACCAGACGCCGTGCTCGTGGTCGTCGACGACCTCGGCCGCCGCCTGCGCCGCCAGCCGCGTCTTCCCCGAGCCTCCGGCACCGGTGAGCGTGAGCACGCGCGTCGCCGGGTCGTGCAGCAGCGCGAGCACCTCGCCGAGCTCCTTCTCGCGCCCGACGAACGGCGTCGGCTGGACCGGGAGGTTGGACTGGTTGAGCGACCTGAGCGGCGGGAAGTCGGTCTCGCCCAGCTGCCAGAGCCGCTCGGGCGCCGTCAGGTCCTTGAGCCGGTGCTCGCCGAGGTCGCGGAGGCCGTCGGAGCCGACCAGGTCGTGGGTCGCCTGCGAGAGCAGGACCTGGCCGCCGTGGCCGACCGCGGCGATCCGCGCAGCGCGGTGGACGTCGATCCCGACGTAGCCCTCCTCGGTGACGAGCGGCTCGCCGGTGTGCAGGCCCATGCGGACGCGGATCGGGCCGGCGGCGAGCGCCTCCTGTCCGTCGCAGGCCGCGGCGACTGCGTCACGAGCGCGCGAGAAGGCGACGAAGAAGGCGTCGCCCTGCGTGTCGACCTCGAAACCGCTGTGCGCCACGAACGCCGCTCGCAGCGCCCGGCGGTGCTCGCTCAGCGCGTCGGCGTACCCGTCGCCGAGCTCGTGCAGCAGCCGTGTCGAGCCCTCGATGTCGGTGAAGAGGAAGGTGACGGTTCCGCCGGGGAGCTCGCGCACCCCGCAATCATCCGCGGATCAGGCCGCGGGCGGAAGCTCGTCGTCCTCGTAGATCCGCTCGCCGCGGTGGAGGCGGCGCGCGATCTCGTAGGTCTGGCGCTGCGAACGCGCGGTCGAGGCGTGCGCCGCGAGGTAGCGCGCGGCGGCGACGAGCGGCAGCCCGGCCTCGTCGGTCGAGGCCAGCAGCTCGTGCTGGCGCGCGGCCGCCTCGACGCACTGGATCGTGTGGAAGTTCCGATCCTCACGCAGCAGGCACGAGCCCAGCTCGGCGACGAGCCGCGCGGGCTCCCCGCCCGCGCCGAGGTACGACGCGGCCAGCTGCCCGGCCTCGTCGACCTGCTGCTGGCGGTCGAAGACGCCGCGCAGCTCGGCGAGCAGCACGTCGGGCTCGCCGCCCAGCGGCTGCGGCAGCCGGGTGGCCGGCACGTTCAGGAAGCGGTCGAGGTAGACGCTCAGCGCGGCGTCGAGCACGCCGCGCAGCAGCTCCCGCGAGGCCGAGCGGCGGAGGCCCTGCTCGACGGCGTTGGCGAACGTGAAGGTGTGCAGCGCGGTGTCCCAGTCCCCGAACTCGTTGCTGGTGGGGAAGCGCGCGATGCGCGTCGCGGCGGCGAAGGCCACCGCCGAGGCGAGCTCGACCTCGCCCGCGCCCTCGCGCAGCGCGGCGAGCAGCGCATCGAGGATCTCGCCCGGCTCCGCCGCCAGCAGCGTCGCCACCAGCTCCGCGCGTCCGTCCCAGTCGAAGCGCGGTGCGGCGAGCGCGTCGGGAAGCTGCGCGAACGCCTCCTCCAGAAGCGCGACGAGGTCGACCGGGTTGCGCCACGCGTTCGCCTCCTCCATCCGCTCCGCGAACGCGAGCTGCGCTGGCAGCGACGCGAGCACCGCCTCGGCCCGCTCCCAGCCGGCCGCGTCGAGCGCCTCGAGCGCCTTGTTCACGAA
>DASSQK010000188.1:0-2998 GCA_035702555.1 Gaiellaceae bacterium
CTCGCCGGCGATCGACTGAGGCACTTCCTCGTAGCGATCGAACTGCATGGTGAACGTTGCCCGGCCCTGCGTCGTCGAGCGCAGGTCGGTTGCGTATCCGAACATGGTCGCCAGCGGCACGCGCGCCCGGATCGCCTGCGCATTGCCGCGCGGCTCCAGGCCCTCGACGCGCCCACGGCGCGAGTTGAGGTCGCCCATCACGTCGCCGAGGTACTCCTCGGGGGTGACGACCTCGACGGCCATGACCGGCTCGAGCAGCTTCGGCTTCGAGCGCTTCATGGCCTCCTTGAACGCCATCGAGCCGGCGACCTTGAAGGCCATCTCGCTCGAGTCGACGTCGTGGAAGGAACCGTCGACCAGCTCGATGCGGACGTCGACGACGGGGTAGCCCGCCAGCACGCCGGACTCCATCGCCTCCTGGATGCCGAGGTCGACCGGGCCGATGTACTCGCGCGGGATCTTGCCGCCGACGATCTTGTCGACGAAGTCGTACCCCTCGCCGGGGTCCGTGGGGCTGGCGTTGATCACTGCGTGGCCGTACTGGCCGCGGCCGCCCGTCTGGCGGACGAACTTGCCCTCGATGCTCTCGACGTTGCGGCCGAAGGTCTCGCGGTAGGCCACCTGCGGGCGGCCGACGTTCGCGTCGACCGAGAACTCGCGCATGAGGCGGTCGACGATGATCTCGAGGTGGAGCTCGCCCATCCCTGAGATCAGCGTCTGCCCGGTCTCCTCGTCGCTCTGGACGCGGAAGGTCGGGTCCTCCTCGGCCAGGCGCTGCAGGCCTGCGGAGAGCTTGTCCTGGTCGGCCTTCGTCTTCGGCTCGATCGCAACGGCGATTACCGGCTCGGGGAAGTCCATCGACTCGAGCCGGATCGGGGCGGTGTCGATCGCCAGCGTGTCGCCGGTGGTCGAATTCTTGATGCCGACACCGGCCGCGATCTCGCCGGCGCCGATCTCCTCGCGCTCCTCGCGGTGGTTGGCGTGCATCTGCAGGATGCGGCCGATCCGCTCGGTCTTGCCGGTGGTCGTGTTCAGCACGCGGCCCCCGGCCTGCAGCTGGCCGGAGTAGACGCGGAAGTACGTCAGCTTGCCGACGTACGGATCCGACATGACCTTGAAGACGAGCGCGGAGAACGGCTCGTCGAGCGCAGGCCGGCGCGAGAGCTCGTGCTCGGTGCGCGGGTCGATCCCGTGCACCGGGGGCACGTCGAGCGGGCTCGGCAGGTAGTCGACGACGGCGTCGAGCAGCGGCTGGATGCCCTTGTTCTTGAAGGCGGAGCCAGCCAGCACCGGCGTGACCGTGATGTCGAGCGTCGCCGCGCGCAGCGCGCGCTTCAGCATCTCGGGGGTGACGGCCTCCTCGTCCAGGAGGTAGGTCTCCATCAGCTCGTCGTCGTGGTCGGCGACCGCGTCGATCAGCTGGTGGTGGTACTCCCGCGCCTGCTCGAGCAGCTCGGACGGGATCTCGACGACCTCCATCTTCGTTCCGAGGTCGTCCTCCCAGACGGTCGCGCGCATCTCGACGAGGTCGAGCACGCCGCGGAAGTGCTCCTCCTGGCCCAGCGGCAGCTGCACCGGGACCGGTCGGGCGCCGAGGCGGTCGACCATCGACTGCACGGCTGCGAAGAAGTCCGCGCCGGTGCGGTCCATCTTGTTGATGAAGGCGATGCGCGGGACGCGGTAGCGGTCGGCCTGCCGCCAAACCGTCTCGGACTGGGGCTCGACGCCGGCGACGGAGTCGAAGACCGCGATCGCGCCGTCGAGCACACGCAGGCTCCGCTCCACTTCGACCGTAAAGTCCACGTGCCCGGGCGTATCGATGATGTTGATACGAAAATCGCGCCATTCGGCCGTTGTCGCAGCAGAGGTGATCGTGATGCCGCGCTCCTGCTCCTGCGCCATCCAGTCCATGACGGCCGCGCCCTCGTGGACCTCGCCCATCTTGTGGGTGCGCCCGGTGTAGTAGAGGATCCGCTCGGTCGTCGTGGTCTTGCCCGCGTCGATGTGGGCCATGATCCCGATGTTGCGCACGTTCTCCAGCGCGACCTGAGTCTTCGTCGTCGCCACCTGGCTCACCACCTGTAGTGCGCGAAGGCCTTGTTGGCCTGCGCCATGCGGTAGAGGTCGTCCTTGCGCTTGAAGGCGCCGCCCTGCTGGTTGAGGGCGTCCATGATCTCGCCGGCGAGCTTGTCCGACATGTGCTTCTCGCGGCGGTCGCGCGCGAACGTGACGAGCCAGCGCACGGCGAGCGTGCGGGCCCGGTCCTGCGGCACCTCGACGGGAACCTGGTAGTTCGCGCCGCCGACCCGGCGCGAGCGCACCTCGAGCACCGGCGTGACGGTCTTGATCGCCTGCTCCAGCACCTCGACCGGCGGCTTGCCGGTCTGGTCGCCGACCCGGTCCAGCGCCTTGTAAACGATCCTCTCGGCCGTCGACTTCTTCCCGCTCGTCATCACCTTGTTGATCACCTGCGAGACGAGGCGCGAGCTGTAGAGCGGGTCGGGCTCGAGCGCCCGGCGCTGGATCGTGGCGCGCCGCGGCACTAGCTGCCCCGCTTCGCGCCGTACTTCGAGCGCCCCTGCCGCCGCTCCCCGACGCCGGCGGCGTCGAGACCGCCGCGGATCACCTTGTAGCGGAAGCCCGGCAGGTCCTTGACGCGGCCGCCTCTGACGAGGACGACCGAGTGCTCCTGGAGGTTGTGTCCCTCGCCCGGGATGTACGCGCCGACCTCCATGCCGTTGGTCAGGCGAACACGCGCGACCTTCCGCAGCGCCGAGTTCGGCTTCTTCGGAGTGGTCGTGTAGACGCGCGTGCAGACGCCGCGCTTCTGCGGCGCGCCGCGAAGCGCAGGGGTCTTGACCTTCGCCTTCGGCGCGACCCTGCCCTTTCGGACCAGCTGATTGACGGTCGGCATGTGCTCCTTGCTAGACGGGTGCGGACACAACAAAGGCTGGCGGGGCCTGACGCCCTGCCAACCGGAGGGGCATGGTAGCGAAGG
>DASSQK010000189.1:0-6997 GCA_035702555.1 Gaiellaceae bacterium
GTGATCAGCATCTCGCCGTTGGCGAGCGGGGTCACCGTCGGATACCAGCGCCCGCCGATCATGTTCGGGCCGAGGCTCCAGAGGTTGGTGACGGGATCGAAGATGTGCGTCTGGATGATCCCGTTGAGCTGCTGGTCGAGGTTGCCGCCGGCCATGAACATCCGGCCGTCGGGAAGGTGCGCGAGCCCGCTGCAGAAGATGTTGAAGCCGTCGTTGAGGTCGACCGGGGTCTGCGTTCCCGTCGCGGGGTCCCAGACCGTCGCGCGCGTGTGGTCCTGATTCGGGTACGTCTCGGTGGCGTGGTCGCCGATCGAGTCGTACGCGAGCACCTTGCCGTTCGGCAGCAGCGCGACATGGATGCCGACCACCGGCCAGTTGACCACGGGGCCCCACTGGCCGACGTCCTGCGGCCCGTTGATCGCGGGCGCGGCTGCCCGCGCGGCGCGTCTGGAGGTAGCGAGCGTGTGCGCGTTGAGCGCCCGTTCCTGGGTGGGTGTGAGCGTGACCGCGTCCTCGGCCTCGTGGCCGGCCGCGGTGTTGACGCCGTCGTGAGCACTCGCGCCTGAAGCAGCAAGCGCGGCCGCGCCGGCGAACGCGACCAGCATGACGCCAAAACGAGACAAACCAGCCTCCCCTTCCGCAGATTCCAGCGGAAGGTATGTCGCATGACGAGGACCTTCTACTGGCCCAAAGTCGAGGTCCGGGATCCGACCTAGACGTTGAAGCGAACGGTCAGCACGTCTCCGTCCTGCACCTCGTACGTCTTGCCCTCGAGCCGCTGCAGCCCTTTCCGCGCCGCCTCGGCGTAGCCCCCGGTCCCGACGAGATCGTCCCAGCGGACGACCTCGCAGCGGATGAAGCCGCGTGCGATGTCGGTGTGGATCGTCCCCGCGGCCTCGAGCGCGGTCTGGCCGCCCCGCAGCGTCCAGCCGCGCGCCTCCTTCTCGCCGGCCGTGAAGAACGTGATCAGCCCGAGCGCGTCGAACAGGCGCCGCACCACCTCGTCCAGCGCCGGCGGCCCGTCGCGGAACGCGGCGGCCTCCTCCTCCGGCAGCTCGGCCAGCTCGCCCTCGAGCTTGAGGTCGATGCCGGCGGGCCCGTTGACCACCGGAACGACGGGCTTCGTCGTCAGCGGCTCGAGCTCGGGCGGGAGCTCCCCCTCCCACCCGCGCAGCGAGCGCCCGGCGTCGACGTGCTCGAGCACCCGCTCGAGCTGCGCCGCCTCCGCCCGCAGGCTCGCGTCGCCCGACTTGGCCTGCTTCGCCACGCGCTCGAGCCGGCGCTCCACGTGGTCGCGGTCGGCGACGAGCAACTCGAGCTCCAGGCGCTCGAGGTCGCCGTCCGGGTCGGCGCCGGCGGAGAAGCCGTCCACCACGGCCACCAAGGCGTCGACCCGGCGCAGGTTCCCGAGCAGCTGCGGGCCGGTCCCCGGGACGTCGACCACGCGCGCCGCCGCGGGCGTGACCTTGGCCGCCGAGACCACCTCGGCGACCTGCCCGAGCCGCTCGTCCGCGATCGGCGCCATCCCGACGTGCTCCTTGCCGAAGTCCGGCCCGACCCCGGCGCGGGTCAGCACGTTGAACAGCGTCGTCTTGCCCGCCGCCGGGAGACCGACGATCCCTGCTTCCAGCACCCGTCTAGTCTTGCGGCAGCTGCTTCTGCAGGGAGGCGAGGGCGCGATGCTGGAGCGACTTGACCGCCCCCTCGGACTTGTCGAGCACCGTGCCGGCCTCGGCGTTCGAGAAGTTGAACAGGAACTTCAGCATCAGCACCTGCTGCTGCTCGAGCGAGAGGTTCTCGATCAGCTCGAGCATGCTGCGCCGCCCGATCGCCTGCAGGGCCTCGTCCTCCGCCGACGACTCCGCCGCGCCCTCGGGCTCGGGCACGTCCTCCTCGGGCTGCCACCGCCGGGAGGCGCGGAAGTGGTCCATCGCGAGGTTGTGGGCGATCCGGAAGAGCCAGGCCGAGAAGGGCGCCGAGCGCCACTGGAACCGGCCGATCGCCTCCAGCATCTTCAGGAACGTCTGCGTCGTCAGGTCCTCGGCGTCGTGCCGGTTGCCCACGCTCATGTGCAAGTAGCTGTAGATCCGGTCGAAATGCAGCAGGTAGAGCGACTCCAGCGCGTCGCGGTCGCCCTGCTGGGCGAGCTCGACCAGGCGCCTGAGGTCGTCCGTGCTGCTCCGTGCGACCGCGCTCGGGCTCACCCGCTGACCTTGCCCCCCACGGTCGGACCGCTAACGCGCAGGCGCCTCAGGGCCCGCTGAAACCGACGCGGCCTTCGCGGCTGAACCGCTTCAGGTACACGACCCGCTGCAGTGAGACGGTGTAGCGCCCGTCCTCGGTCTCGAGCGCGAACGCGCCCTTGCGGTCGTCGCCGATCGCCCGCTCGAGGTCGTCGGCGACCGACTCTTCCACGACGGCGCCCATGATCTGGTTGCCGTCGAAGCCGAGCTCGATGCGGACGCGCTCTTCAGCCAACGCTGACGATCTCCGCGAGGACGCCGTGGACGGCGTCGGGGTGGACGAACGCGACCTCGAGACCGAAGAGCCCCCGGCGTGGGCGCTCGTCGATCAGCTCGGCGCCCTCGGCCGCGAGGTCGTCGAGGGCGGCGCCCACGTCGTCGACCTCGTACGCGACGTGGTGCATGCCGGGGCCGCGCTTCGAGAGGAACTTCCCCACCGGTGTGTCCTCGCCCAGCGCGGCCAGCAGCTCGACGCGGCCTGCGCCGATCCGCAGCGACGCGGCCTCGACGCCCTGCTCCTCGACGGTCTCGCGGTGCTCGAGCTCCGCCCCGAACAGGCGCTCGTAGGTCGCGAGCGCGCCGTCGAGGTCGTCGACCGCGACGCCGAGGTGGTGGATGCCGTGCGGTTGCACGGCCGCGGATGCTATCCGGTCGCTACGAGTCGGCCGCGATCACGCGGACGGTGCCGACCGTTTCCGCCGAGCGCAGCTCCGGCTCGACGCCCGCGAGCAGCTCGTCGAGCTCGTCCTTCTGCAGCGTCTCCTTCTCGAGCAGCGCCCGCGCGATGCGGTCGAGCACGGGGCGATGCTTCTGCAGGAGGCGGATCGCGTCGGCGTACGCCTCGTCGGTGAGCCGCGCCTGCTCCTGGTCGCGGAGCTTCTTCGTCTCCTCGGAGAGCGCGTAGTTGTCGGCGCGCATCGTCCGCGAGGCCGAGGCCCTCGACATGCCGTACTCGAAGACCATCGCGCGGGCGACGTCGGTGGCGCGCTCGAGGTCGTTCGCGGCGCCGTTGGTGACGCGGCCGAACACGATCTGCTCGGCGGCGCGGCCCGCGAGGTAGATCTTCAACAGGTCGGCGAACTCCTCGGCGGTGTGGAGGTAGCGCTCCTCGGTCGGCAGGTTCAGCGTGTACCCGAGCGCCTGCCCGCGCGAGACGATCGTCACCTTGTGCACCGGCAGCAGGTCGCCCGTGAGATGCGACAGGACGGCGTGGCCGGCCTCGTGGTAGGCCAGGATCCGCCGCTCCTTCTCGCTCACGACCTTGCGCTGCTGGAGCCCGGCGACGACCCGCTCCATCGCGTCCTCGAAGTCGGAGCCGCTGATCTCGTTGTGACCCAGCCGCCCGGCGAAGATCGCCGCCTCGTTGGCGATGTTCTCGAGCTCGGCGCCGGTGAGGCCCGCGGTCTGGCGCGCGATCGAGCGCAGGTCGACGTCGGCCGCAAGCGGCTTGCCTCGCGTGTGGACGCCGAGAATCTCTTCGCGGCCGGCGAGGTCCGGCGCCGCGACCAGCACCTGCCGGTCGAAGCGCCCCGGCCGCAGCAGCGCTGCGTCGAGATCCTGAAGACGGTTGGAGGCGCCCATCACGATCACCTGGTCGCGCGCCTCGAAGCCGTCGAGCTCGACGAGCAGCTGGTTGAGCGTCTGATCCTGCTCGCGGGAGAAGCCGTGCCCGGTGCGCTGGGCGCCCACGGCGTCGAGCTCGTCGATGAAGACGATCGCCGGCGCGTTCTTGCGCGCCTCCTCGAACAGCTTGCGGATCCGCGCCGCGCCGAGCCCGGCGAACATCTCGACGAACGCCGAGGCGCTCTGGGCGTAGAAGCGCGCGCCTGCCTCGCTCGCGATCGCCTTCGCGAGCAGGGTCTTGCCGGTGCCGGGCGGACCGTAGAGCAGGATGCCCTTGGGCACGCGTGCGCCTAATCGGCCGAACCGCACCGGGTCGCGCAGGAAGTCGACGACCTCGTGCAGCTCCGCCTTCGCCTCGTCCAAACCGGCCACGTCGCTCCAGGTCACGTTCGAGTCCGAGGTGATCGTCTTGGCGGCGGTCACCCGAGGCATCACCTGGAGGGTGCGCCAGAGGATGTAGACCATCAGGACTAGGAGAACCGCGAAGAACAGCGGCAGCCAGGCCGCGATCCCGTCGCGGATGAAGACCAGCAAGTCGCCCATGCCCTCTCTCGTTATCGCCGGGTTGCGCCCCCGAGTCAACCGCGGACGGTGCTGGGCGCCTCTCTAGACTGCGCCTGCCGTGCTGCCCGTCCCAGAGCATTTCGACCCCGAAGCCGTCGGCGAGGTCTGGCGCGTGTCCTACGAGGACCGCGCTCACGAGGCCGAGGCGTGGGCCGCCGAGCACGGCCTTCGTCCGGCCGCCGAAGACGCGACGAGGATCTGCCTGGTCGCGGTCGACGTGCAGAACACCTTCTGCATCCCCGCGTTCGAGCTGTTCGTCGCCGGCCGCTCCGGCACGGGCGCGATCGACGACAACCGCCGCCTGTGCGAGTTCGTCTACCGGAACCTCGACGCGATCACGCAGATCGTGCCGACCCTCGACACGCACCAGGCGATGCAGATCTTCCACCCGCTCTGGCTCGTCGACCAGGACGGGAACCACCCTGAGCCCTACACGCTCGTCTCCGCAGACGACGTGGCCGCTGGACGCTGGCAGGTCGATCCGGCGGTGGCCGAGACACTCGGCCTCGATCCCGACTATGCGCGTCGTCACCTCCTCCACTACACGCGGGCGTTGGAGCAGAGCGGCAAGTACCGGCTCACGATCTGGCCCTACCACGCGATGCTCGGAGGCATCGGGCACGCACTCGTGCCGGCGGTCGAGGAGGCGATCTTCTTCCACACGGTCGCGCGCAGCTCGCACCCGGACGTGCAGGTGAAGGGAATCTTGCCCCTGACCGAGCACTACTCCGTGCTCGGCCCCGAGGTGACGGAGGGGCCGGACGGCGACCGGCTCGGCGAGCAGAACGTGGACCTCATCGAGAAGCTCCTCGGGTTCGATGCCGTCGTCATCGCCGGGCAGGCAAAGAGCCACTGCGTCGCGTGGACGATCGACGATCTCCTCAACTCGCCTGCACTCGTGGAGCGCGAGCTCGCGCACAAGGTCTACCTGCTCGAGGACTGCATGTCCCCTGTCGTCGTCCCCGGGGTCGCCGACTACACGGACGAGGCCGACGTGGCCTTCGCGCGCTTCGCGGCGGCGGGCATGCACATCGTGCGCTCGACCGATCCGATCGAGAGCTGGCCGGGAATCGCGGCCACAGCGCGGAGCTAGTCGACGCGCTCGAGCCGCGGGTTCTCGCGGTAGCGGCGGCCCACCTTCGCGGAGGGACGGCCGTCGGTCATGACGATGTCGCCGGTGAAGTCGTTCTCGCCGCGGATCAGCGCCGAGCCTACGCCGTAGGAGTCGACCGGCACGCCGAGCTCCTCGAAGGCGCGGATGCGCTCGGCGGTGAAGCCGCCCGAGGCCACGATTTTCACGTGCTCGAACCCGTCGCGGTCGAGGGCGTCTCGCACCTTGTGCACCAGCCGCTCGTTCACGCCGCGCGGGTCGAAGTCGCCCATCTCGTTCCAGAGCGATCGGTCGACGAGCTGCCCCGACGTGTCGAGCCGCACGCCCCAGAGCTGCTTGCCGAGGGCGCGCGCGACCTCCAGCGCCGTTCCGACCGAGTCGTTCTCGAAGTCGACGAGCACCGTGACGTTGATGTCCGGGTCGAGGTTCTCGACGAACTTCGTCGCCGCGAGCACCGTGTTGCCGCCGTACGCCCCGATCAGCGCGTGCGGCACCGTGCCGATCCCGCGGCCGCCCCACCAGGACGCCTGCGCGTCGGAGGTGACGCCGATCTCGGCGCCGACGATGCGCCCCGCGACGTAGGCCGCGTAGCCGTCCCCGGTCTGGACGCGGTGGTGGTCGTGGCGGGCGGGCATGAAGATGATCGGCTTGCCGTTCGCCGCCTCGAGCACGTGCACGACGTTGGTCGTGATCAGCGTCCGGCGGCCGAGCACGCCGAGGTAGACGGTCTCCAGGTGCGCGAAGCCGGTGTAGTCGCCCTCGACGTGCAGCACCGGCTCGTAGGGCTCGATCCGGTCGCCGTCGAAGAGCGCGTGGACGGTCAGGTCCTCCCAGTCGGCGGCGCAGAGCTTCAGCACGGCGATCGCCTCGTCGATCCCGCCGAGGTACGAGTGGTGCTTCTGGAAGACCTGCATCACCACGCGCGGGCGGCGGCCGTCCCGCAGCAGCACCTGGCGCGTGTGGTTGAAGTACGCGTCGGTGTAGTAGCCCTCCCGCATCTTCTCGACCGGGAGGTCGAAGACCTCGGGCGAGAGCCGCTCAGTGACCGTTCGCTGCTGCATCAGCGCTGCGCTCGAGCTCGAGGCAGGCGGCGAGCGCGGCCTCGGCGACCTCGAGCTGCTGGGGCGACGGCTCCGCGGTCGCGAGCCGGTGCTGGAGCTCGTGGCCCGGCCGGGCGAGCGCCCGCGAGAGGCGGTTCTCGGGGTTCCGCGTCATCCAGCCGAAGAGCTCCGTCGACGCGGCCAGCGCGCCGACCTGGGCGGCCACCCGCGCGGGCGCGCGCAGGTGCGCCGGAGCCCTGGCGGCGAGGGTCGCGCCGAGGGCAGAGGTGAGCACGAGCGGGCCGAGCAGGTGCGAGCCGCAGCGCTCGTGCTCACGGGCGCGCGGCTCGTCGTGCTCGTACGTCCCGATCGAGATGTGCTCGGCGCCGTGATAGGCGGCGAGGTCGTTGCTGCGA
>DASSQK010000190.1:0-3068 GCA_035702555.1 Gaiellaceae bacterium
TCCCGCCGTCGGCAGGGTCGAACCAGAGCGAGATCATCACCGCGCCACGGATGGCCGGAGACTCCGCCCGCTCCGCCGCTACGAGGGCGGCCCCCTCGCCGCGCTCCGCGATCGCCGCGAGCGCGGACTCGTTCCGGGCGCGTCGGGCGGACTCGTACGCCCGCTCCCAGCACCGCACCTCTACATGGAGCTGCTCACCGTCGGTGCGCCGGATCAGGTAGTCGACGGTCCAGCCGTGCTGCGACGGGTCGGTCATGTTCTTTCGCTCGAGCAGCTCCGCCATCAGGCGGCGGCCGCCTCCTCGGCGGGCAGGACGACGAGCTCATCGGCCCCGTCGAGCCCTTCGGGCCGGTGCGTGATCAGGAGGACGCAGCGCTCGCCGGCTGCGGCGAAGACGTCCTCGACCAGCTTCCGCGCCGTCGGTGGGTCAAGATGCGCTGTCGGCTCGTCGAGCACGAGCACCTGCGCGTCCGTCAGCAGGGCCCGCGCCAGCGTGATCCGCTGCCGCTGGCCACCGGAGAGCTCCCGGCCTCCTTCGCCGACGCGTGTGTCGAGGCCCTGGGGGAGCGTTCGCACCCACTCGAGGATGCGCGCGGAGCGCAGCGCCGTCTCGAGCTCCTCGTCGCTCGCGCCCGGGCGGGCCAGCAAGAGGTTCGCCCGGATGCTCGCCGAGAACAGGTGCGCGTCCTGGCCAGACACCGCGATCGCGCGGCGGACATCCTCGAGCCGGTACTCGCGCAGGTCGCGGCCGGCGAGGGTGACGCGGCCGGCCTCGGGGTCGACGAAGCGGAGGAGCAGGTTCGCGACGGTCGTCTTGCCGCTGCCGCTGGGGCCGAGCAGCGCGACCCGGCGGTCGGGCTCCAGGCGCAGGCTGACACCGTCCAGGGCCGGCCGCTCGTCTGGCGCATAGCGGACGCGGACGTCCTCGAGCGCGACGGCGAAGGGCGCGCGCGGAAGCGGAAGCGGGTCAGCCGGCTCGGCAACCGCCGGCTCGCGGTCGGCCAGCTCGAGGATCCGGTCGCCCGCGGCGACCGTGGCGCGCAGCTCGCGCAGCGCCTCGGGAAGCGGCTGGACGGCCTCGAACGCTGCCAGCGAGCCGAGCGCGAGCAGCGCGATCAGGACGCGGTCGAGCGAGCCCGCCGCATGCGCGGAGACGGCCACCGCGAGGACTCCCGCGACGGTGAGGCCGGTCACCAGCAGACGGAGGCCGTCTCCCGTGCCGTCGGCGAGCGCCGCTCTGCGGGCCACGCGCACCAGCCTGCGGTCGGCGGCGCCGAGGAGCTCGAGGCGGTCGGCGCCGCGTCCAAACGCGACGAGCTCCGCGCCGCCTGTCAGCGTCTCCACGAGCTCGGCGGACAGCGCCCCTCTCGCCGCGGCCTGCTGCGACGACGCCTTCTCGGCGAGCGCGGCCGCGATGGGCGGGACGAGCACGCCGGCGACGAGCAGCCCTGCTCCGAGCACGAGCGCCGCGCGCGGCAGGATCGCGGCGACAACCGCGACGGTGACCGCCCCTGCGGCGAGCGCGACTACGAGCGGGAGCAGCCCGCGCAGGTAGAGGTTCTGCAGCGAGTCGACGTCGCCGACGAAGCGCGCGAGCAGATCGCCGTCGCGCCGGTCGCGGAGCTGTGCCGGCGAGAGCGGCTCCAGCGCGGCGTAGACCCGCGCGCGGGCGTTGCCGAGGCTCCGCAGCGCGACGTCGTGCGAGACCAGCCGCTCCAGGTAGCGCGCGATCGGCCGCGCCAGCCCGAAGAACCGGACGCCGACGATCGCCACCGTCAGCGACACGATCGCCGGCCTCTCGGCGGCCCGCGAGATCAGGTAGCCCGCCGTCGCCATCAGGCCGACGCCGAAGAGGATCGTCAGCGCCCCGAGCACGGCGGCGAGGCCGAGCCGCGCGCGCGGCACTCCGGCGAGCGCGGTCAGCCGTCGCGCCGTCGCGGTCACGCCGCCTCCTCGCGCACGGCGGTGCCGCCGCCGAGCTCGACGATGCGGTCGGCGTGCGCGACCAGCTCGGGCGGGTGGGCGATCAGGAGCACGGTCCGGCCCGGGCGCAGTCGCTCGACCGCCTCTGCGACGACGTCGGCGCTCCTGCGGTCGAGATCCGCCGTCGGCTCGTCGAGGATTACGAGCGGCGCGTCGCGGACGAAGGCGCGCGCGAGGGCGATCCTGCGCCGCTCGCCGGCCGACAGCGGCCTTCCGCCGTCGCCGACGAGCGTGTCGTAGCCCGACGGGAGGCGGCCGACGAAGCGGTCGGCGCCGGCGAGCACGGCCGCGTCGCGCACCGCACGTCCGCTCGCGTTCTCGGCGCCGAGGCGGATGTTGTCGGCGACCGTCCCGCGGAAGATCGTTGGGCGCTGCGGCACCCAGGCGACCAGGCGGCGCCAGAGCTCGGGCCGGCAGTCGGCGAGGTCGACCCCGCCGACGGCGATCCGCCCCGCCGCCGGCTCTGCGAAGCGCAACAGGAGGCTCGCGACCGTCGTCTTGCCGGCGCCGCTCGGGCCGACGAGCGCGACCGTCTCCCCGGGGAGCAGCTCGAGCCCGAAGCCGTCGAGGACGAGCCCCGGGCGAGAGGGGTACGCGAACGACACCGCCTCGAAGCGGACCGGCGCCACGCGCGGGCTCGGCGGCGTCAGTCGTCCGCCCCCGCGGGCGGCGGGCGCCGCGTCGAGCAGCTCGAAGATCCGGTCTGCGACGGCGAGCCCGTCGGCGCTCGCGTGGAACTGCGCGCCGAGCCCGCGCAGCGGCAGGTAGAGCTCCGGCGCGAGCACAAGCACCGTCAGGCCGGCCTGGAGCCCGAGGCCTCCGCCCGCGAGCCGCACTCCGACCTCGACCGCGACGAGCGCTACGCCGAGGGTCGCGGCGAGTTCGAGCACCGACCCGGAGAGGAAGCCGACGCGCAGCGTGGCCATCGTCGTCCGCCGGTAGCCCTCGCCGACCCCCGCGAGCACCTCGGCCTGGGCGCGGCTGCGGTTGAACGCCTGCAGCGTCGGCAGCCCGCGGACGACGTCGAGGAAGTGCCCGGACAGGAGCCGCAGCGCCTGCCAGCGCTCCCGCGTCCGCTCCTCCGT
>DASSQK010000191.1:0-5245 GCA_035702555.1 Gaiellaceae bacterium
AGCGCGGCTTCGACCGCGCGCTGTACGTGCTCGGGGCCGACCACCACGGCACGCGCCGCTGGTACGCGGCGATCGCGCGGATGCTCGGCTACGACGAGGAGCGCGTCGAGGTGCTGCTCTACCAGCTCGTCCACCTGACCCGCGGCGGCGAGCAGGCGAGGATGTCGAAGCGGCGCGGCGAGGTCGTGTTCCTCGACGAGTTCATGGACGAGGTCGGCGTGGACGCCGCGCGCTGGTTCCTCGTCAACCGCGGGCCAGACCAGACGATCGACATCGACGTCGACCTCGCGGCAGAGCGCTCCGAGAAGAACCCGGTCTACTACGTCCAGTACGCGCATGCGCGGATTGCGGCCATCCGCCGCAACGCCGGCGGCGCCGGGCACTCGGCCGCGGTCCCGGCCGAGCTCGCGCAGGAGGAGCGCGACCTCGTCAAGCGGCTCGCCGATTTCCCGCGCGTCGCCGCCGAGGCCGCCGAGCGGCGCGGGCCGCAGGCGATCCCGGCGTACGCGATCCGCCTGGCCGACGACTTCCACCGCTTCTACCACCACCACCGCGTGCTGGAGAGCGAGGCGCAGGCCTTCCGGCTCGCGCTCTGCGTCGCGACGCAGACGGTGATCGCGCGCTGCCTCGACCTGGTCGGTGTGGCGGCGCCCGACCGGATGTAGGATCGTCTCGATGGCGCAGGCGTCCGTCGAGGAGGGGCGTACCGGCAACCGTCCGGACCGGAATCTCGCGCTCGAGCTCGTCCGGGTGACCGAGGCCGCTGCGCTCGCCGCCGGGCGCTGGATCGGCCGGGGCGACAAGGAGGACGCCGACCAGGCCGCCGTCGACGGCATGCGCGCGATGCTCGACACCGTCTCGATGGGCGGGGTCGTCGTGATCGGCGAAGGCGAGAAGGACGAGGCGCCGATGCTCTTCAACGGCGAGGAGGTCGGCGACGGCAACGGCCCGCCGGTGGACGTCGCCGTCGACCCGCTCGAGGGCACGCGCCTGACCGCGAAGGGGCAGCCGAACGCGATTGCCGTGATCGCGGTGGCCGAGCGCGGGACGATGTTCTTCCCGGGAGCCGCGGTCTACATGGACAAGATCGCGACCGGGCCCGAGGCGATCGAGGCGATCGACATCGAGGCGCCGCCGCGCGAGAACGTCGAGCGGGTCGCGCGCGCCAAGGGCCTGCGGCCGAGCGAGGTCTCGGTGGTCGTGCTCGAGCGGGACCGGCACGAGGCGCTGATCGACGAGCTGCGCCTGACCGGCTGCAAGGTCCATCTGATCCCGGACGGCGACGTGGCGCCGGCGATCGCGGCCGCGAGGCCGCAGACCGGGGTCGACCTGCTGATGGGGATCGGCGGCACGCCGGAGGGCGTGATCGCGGCCGCGGCGCTGAAGTGCGTCGGCGGCGGCGTCCAGGGCAAGCTCTGGCCCCGGAACGACGAGGAGCGGGCGCAGCTCGTCGGCGCCGGCTTCGACCTCGACCGCGTGCTGACGACCGACGACCTCGTCTCGGGCGACGACGTCTTCGTCGCGGCGACGGGGGTCACGACGGGCGCGCTGCTGCGAGGCGTCAGCTACCGGCCCGGCGGCGCGGTCACGGACTCGATCGTGATGCGTTCCCGCAGCGGCACGGTGCGCCGCATCGAGGCGACCCACGAGCTCGACAAGCTCGAGCGCTTCTCGGGCCGCGAGTACCGCTAGGCGCTGATCTCGGCCGCTGCGCCGGTCCGGGCGGCGGCGACCCGCTCGAGCCAGGGCGTCGCGCCGAGTCGCCCGAAGATCTCGGCTGCCTCGGCGAGGAAGCCGTCCGCGTCGTCGCTCCGTCCCTGCGCGACCAGCCACTCCGCGTGCTCGAGCCGGACGACCGCGAGGTAGAACGGAAGGTCGAGCTCCCGGAGCTGGGCGGCAGCGGTGCTGAAGAGCCGGTCGGCGGAGGGATCGGCGCCGGCGAGGCGAGCGCGGAAGCGATGCGCCTGGGCATCGAGGAACGGCGGCCGCAGACCGATCGGCTGCTCCTCGACGATCGCGATCAGCTCTTCCGTCTTCGGCCGCTCGCCGAGGGCCACGGTGGCCTCGAGCGCGTGCAGCAGCGCGAGCTTCGTGTTCTGAGCCGCGATGCCGAGCACTTCACGGGCCTCGAGGCCCGCTTCCGCCACGGCGAGCGCTTCGCGGGGATTCCCCTCGGCCAGTCGAACGGCGGACAGCGCGACGTGGTAGGAGCCACGGGCCTGCAGGTCGTCGTTGTGCTCGAACGCGGCGTAGACGGCCAGGAGGTCACGGGCCTCGTCGAGCTGCCCGCGATGCAGGTAGAGCTCGACCGGGCCGGTCGCCGGGCTGATGAGCGACGTGTCGACACCGAGGCGATCGCGCGGGAGGTCATCCAGACGGGCCAGGGCTTCGTCCCAGCGGCCGAGCATGGTCAGCGCATAGGTCATCTCGCCGAGCGCGAACCATTCGCGCTGACGGTCGCCCACCTTCCGCGCGAGCTCGAGCGCCCGTTCGAGGTACGCGACCGACTTCGGGTACTGATCCCACTGGAAGGCGAGGTCCGAGAGGTTTGCGCAGGCGATGCTCGCCTGCTCGTCGTCCTCGTGCTCGGTGGCGAGGTCGAGGGCCAGCTGGTAGAGGGCGCGCGCCTCCATCGGCCGGTGATTACCGATGATGAACGCCCTCGTGATGGCGGCTCGGCTCACGACGGCGGGGAGCTTGAGGGCTTCCGCGAGATCGAATGCGCGCTCGTTGAGCTCCGTTCCCCGCTCGAGGTTGCCCGCGAAGACGTGCGCATGCGCCAGCTGGTCGAGCAGTGAGGCGAGGTCAGCATCGGCGTCGTCCTCGCCGATCTGGGCGTAGGCGCTCTCCATCCGCTCGATCGCGTCCTCCAGACGGCCGAGCCGTTGCTGCGCCCGTCCGTGCAAGCCCGCGATGCGGGCGGCCATATGCGTGTCGCCGGTCTGCGCGTAATGCGCTCCAGTTCGCTCGAACAGCGAGGCGGCACGCTCGGGCTCTCCGGCGGTGAGTGCCATCTCGCCGGCACGCAGCAGGGCCGCAGCCTCGTCGGCCGGGTCGGCGCTGAGCTCGGCAGCTTGCTCGAAGTACCGCAGGCCCTCGACCGACGCGCCGACCGACGCGGCGCGCTCCCCTGCGCGGAGGAGCGCGGCGCACGCGCGCCCCCGCAAGGCACCTGCATCGGCTGCCTCGGGATCGAGCCGGTACGCGTCGACGAGGTGTGACGCAACGACCTCGCCGATCTCGTCCTCGGCGAGTGCGCGCGAGAGGTAGTTGGCCGCGGCCAGGTGTTTCTCGCGCCGATCGCGCTTGGGCAGCGTCTCGTAGGCGACGTGGCGGAGCAGGTCCTGCAGGAACCCGTACTGGCCCTGCTCCGGCGAGCGAGGGTCCGATTGGAGGCCGAGCACCTCGCGCCGCACGAGGGTCGTCAGCAGCTCGTCCAGACGGGGCCGGTCGAGCTCGGCGAGCGCGGCCAGCGCGTCGGGCGCGAACGTCTTCCCGAGCACGGAGGCGTCCTGAAGCACGCGGCGCTCGTCGGGCTGGAGGCCGTCCAGCCGCGCGGCGACGAGCGCGTGCAGCGTCTCGGGAACCTCGAGCGACTCGATCTCGCCGGCGACCCGGTAGGAGGAGCCGTCCTCGACGAGGAGCCCGCGGTCGAGCAGCATCCGCACCGTCTCGACCGCGTAGAGCGGAACGCCTTCGGCGCGCTCCAGGATCTGACGGCGCAGCGACTCCGGCAGGCCGGGGACGAGGCCGGTCAGCAGTTCCTCCATCGCGCTCTCGGAGAGCGGCTCGAGGTAGATCGAGGTGAAGTTGCGGTGGCCGGCTCCCCACGTCCCGCGGCGTTCGAGCAGCTCCGGGCGCGCGAGCGTGACGACGAAGATCGGGTGGTTCCGCGACCACTCGAGCAGGTACTCGACGAAGTCGAGGAGCGACGCGTCGGCCCACTGCATGTCCTCGAACGCGAGGACGGTCGGGTACGTGTCGGCGAGGCGCTCGAAGAAGAGCCGCCACGCCGCGAAGAGGTCCTGCCGGTCCCGCGCCTCCTGCTCGCCGATGGCGAGCAGCTGCGCGAGCCGCGGCTCGACAAAGCGGCGCTCGTCGGCGTCGAGCAGGTGCTCCTCGAGCGTCGCGTGCAACTTCTGCAGCGCCGTCTGCGAGTCGTCGTCCTCGGCGATCAGGCAGCGCATCCGCACCATGTCCGCGAGCGCCCAGTAGGTGACGCCCTCGCCGTAGGCGAGGCAGCGGCCGCGGTGCCAGTAGGCGGTGTCGGCCAGGCCGTCGATGTACTTGTAGAACTCCCACGAGAGGCGGGACTTTCCGATCCCGGCGATGCCGGTCACCGACACGAGCTGCGCGCGTCGCTCGTCGGCGGCGACGTGGAAGAGATCCTTGATCTGGCGCAGCTCGCGGTCGCGCCCGACAAACGGAGCCTCGAGCCCCTCCGACTTGAGCTGGCCTCGAACGCCGGAGACGACACGGAGCGCGCGCCAGACGGGCACCGGCTCCGCCTTGCCCTTCAGCTCGTGCTCGCCTGCGGGCTCGTAGACGATCGCCCGCTCGGTGGCGCGGCGCGTCGCCTCGCCGACCAGCACCGTGCCCGGGTCGGCGACGGACTGGACACGTGAGGCGGTGTTGACGAGGTCTCCCGCGACCATGCCTTCGCCGACCGCCGCGAGGTTGACGGCGGCTTCTCCGGTGAGGACGCCCGCACGCGCGCGCAGCTCCGGCGCGCCGACCTCGTCTCCGAGCGCGCTTACCGCGGCGACGAGATCCAGGGCGGCGCGCACGGCGCGCTCGGCGTCGTCCTCCGTCGCGACCGGCGTGCCCCAGACCGCCATCACCGCGTCGCCGATGAACTTCTCGACCGTGCCGCCGTAGAGCTCGACGAGCCGTCGGCACGTGTCGAAGTAGCGCGAGAGCAGCTCGCGCACGGCCTCGGGGTCGCGTGACTCCGAAAGCGACGTGAACCCGACGAGGTCCGCGAACAGGAGCGAGACCAGCCGGCGTTCCGAGACCGGGGCTTCCACGGATGGCGCGACCGCGACCGGCGTCGGAGCCGGCACGGCCGTTGTCAGCGGGGTGCCGCACTCACCGCAGAAGCGCTGGCCCGCGGGATTGGTGCTCCCGCACGAGGGACAGACCGCTGCGAGCGCGTTGCCGCACGAACCGCAGAAGCGCTGGCCCAGCGGGTTCTCCGCGCCGCAGTTTCCGCAGAGGCTCATGGCCCACAGCGTAGAACGGGCGC
>DASSQK010000192.1:0-5271 GCA_035702555.1 Gaiellaceae bacterium
GCTGCTCGACAACGGCCGCGACGAGATGGAGCTGATGAAGGCGATCCTCTTCTCGCTGCCGGGCTCGCCGGTCCTCTACTACGGCGACGAGATCGGGATGGGCGACAACGTCTTCCTCGGCGACCGCGACGGCGTCCGCACACCGATGCACTGGACGGGCGACCGCAACGGCGGCTTCTCGAGCGCGGACTTCGCGCAGCTCTACCTGCCCCCGCTGATGGATCCCGTCTACGGGTACCAGGCGGTGAACGTCGAGGCCGAGCTGCGGACGCCGACGTCGTTCCTGCGCTGGATGCACCGCTTCGTCGAACTGCGCAAGCGGCACCCCGTCTTCGGGCTCGGCTCCTACGAGGCGCTCCAGCCGTCGAACCCGCGGATCTTCGCGCACGTCCGCCGCTGGGAGGAAGAGATCGTGCTCTGCGTCCACAACCTGGCCCGCAGCGCGCAGGCGGTCGAGCTGGACTTGGCAGAGTTCGCCGGGCTGGTGCCTGAGGAGATGCTCGGTCAGACACGTTTTCCGCCGATCGGCGAGCTGCCGTACCTGCTCACCTTCGGCGCGCGCGGCTTCTACTGGTTCCGGCTGGTGGAGGAGGCGTCGCCGTGAGCGGCCTGCGCGACCTCGTCCTCGCGCTCCCGGAGGAGGAGCTGCGGGAGTTCGTGCTCGGCCAGCGCTGGTACGGCTCGAAGGCCGAGGAGGTCGCGTCGGTCCGGGCCGTGGACGTCTTCCCGCTGCGGGAGGAAGGCGATTCGTTGCTCGCGGTGGCGGTCGTCGAGACGCGCTTCCAGAGCGGGATGCACGACCTCTACAACGTGCCCGTCGGCCTGCGGCGCGGCGGCGGCGGCGGGTTCGCCTCCGTGGACGGCTGGACGGCCGTCGACGCGCTGGAGGACGAGGAGCTCGTGCTCGAGCTGGTCGGGCTGATCCGGGCGCAGGCGAGCCTCGAGCACGAGGGCGGGACGCTCGAGTTCGGGCTCGTCGACGGCGTGGAGCCCGCCGCTCCTGTGCGGCCGATGGGGAGCGAGCAGTCGAACACGTCGGTCGTGCTCGACGAGCGGCTCGTGCTCAAGCTCTACCGCAAGCTCGAGGCGGGCGTGAACCCGGAGCTCGAGCTGCTGCGCTTCCTCAGCGAGCGCGGGTTCCCGGCGATCGCGACGCTGCAGGGGTGGGCCGCGCACGTCGGGCAGCCGCTCGATGCCACGCTCGCGATCCTGCAGGACTACGTGCCGGTGCGCGAGGACGGCTGGACGATGGCGCTGCAGGACCTGGCGGCGGGCGGCGACGGCTTCGTCGCGCTCGTGCGGCGGCTCGGCGAGGTGACCGGGCAGATGCACAGCGTGCTCGCGTCGGACTCGAGCGACTCCGCCTTCTCCCCTGAGGAGCCGAGCAACGAGGCGCTGGCGCTCACGGTGGCGCGGATCGACGAGGAGATCGAGCTCGTGTTCAACTCGCTTCCCGACGAGCCCGAGCTCGAGGCGATCGCGGGGCGGGGCGACGAGCTGCGCGACCGGCTGCAGGGGCTCGGGCAGAGCGGGTCGCTGGGGAAGCTGATCCGCCACCACGGCGACTACCACCTCGGCCAGGTGCTCTGGACGGCCGACGAGGACTGGGTGGTGCTCGACTTCGAGGGCGAGCCCGCCCGGCCGCTGCGCGAGCGGCGGCACAAGCGCTCGCCACTGCGCGACGTCGCCGGGATGCTGCGCTCGTTCTCGTACGCGGCCAGCGCCTCGTCGCTCGAGCGCGGCGTCGAGCCTCCGCCGGGCTGGGAGGGTCAGGTGCGGTCGGAATTCCTCGCCGGCTACCTCGCCGAGGTCGATCCCGCGCTCGTGCAGGCGGACGCCTCGTTGGAGCGGCGTCTGCGGCTGTTCGAGCTCGAGAAGGCGCTCTACGAGCTGCACTACGAGCTCGGGCACCGGCCCGACTGGGTGCGCGTCCCCGTCGCGGGGATCCTCCAGCTCCTGGACGAGCCGGCGTGAACGAGGTCGAGCAGCTCGTGGCCGGCCGCCTCGCCGACCCGCACCACCTGCTCGGGGCGCACCCCCGCGACGGCGGCGTCGTGGTGCGCGCGTGGCGGCCGGAGGCGAAGGCCGTCGTCGCGCGGCCGGAGAACGCGCCGCCGGTGGAGCTCGAGCTCCGCCACCCGGCCGGCCTCTTCGAGGGCGTCGTCCCCGACGCGGACGCGCCGCTCAGCTACGAGCTCGAGGTGAGCTACCCCGACGGCAACACGTTCACGCTGCGCGACCCGTACGCGTTTCCGCCCACGCTCGGCGAGCTCGACCTGCACCTCGCCGGCGAGGGACGCCACGAGCGGATCTACGAGCGCCTCGGCGCGCACCTGCGCGAGGCCGGCAGGGTGACGGGAACGGCCTTCGCCGTCTGGGCGCCGAACGCGACCGCCGTGAGCGTCGTCGGCGACTTCAACGGCTGGGACGGACGCCTCCACCCGATGCGCAGCCTCGGCTCCAGCGGCATCTGGGAGCTCTTCGTCCCGGGCCTCGCCGAGGACGAGCGCTACAAGTACGAGCTGAAGGGCCCGGACGGGCGGCTGCTGCCGCCGAAGGCCGACCCGTACGCGCTCGCCGCCGAGGTGCCGCCGGCCACCGCCTCCCGCGTCTTCCGCTCCCGCCGCGAGTGGCGCGACGAGGACTGGCTCGAGCGCCGCCGCGCGGCCGACCCCCTCCGCGAGCCGGTCTCGATCTACGAGGTCCACCTCGAGTCCTGGCGGCGCAACCCGCTCGAGGACAACCGGCCGCTCACCTACCTCGAGCTGGCGGACGAGCTCGCCGAGTACGCGACCGATCTCAACTTCACGCACGTCGAGCTGCTGCCGGTGATGCACCACCCGTTCCCCGGCTCCTGGGGCTACCAGGTGACGGGCTACTTCGCCCCGAGCCCGCGGCTCGGCGAGCCCGACGACCTGCGCGCCTTCGTCGACCGGCTCCACGGCCACGGCGTCGGCGTGATCCTCGACTGGGTGCCGGCGCACTTCCCGCGCGACGAGTGGGCGCTCGCCCGCTTCGACGGCACCGCCCTCTACGAGCACGACGACCCGCGCCGCGGCGAGCACCCTGACTGGGGCACGCTCGTCTTCAACCTCGGCCGCAACGAGGTGCGCAACTTCCTGCTCGCGAACGCGCTCTTCTGGCTGCGCGAGTACCACGCCGACGGGCTGCGCGTGGACGCCGTCGCCTCGATGCTCTACCTCGACTACTCGCGCGAGGCGGGCGAGTGGGTGCCGAACCGCTTCGGCGGCAACGAGGACCTGGACGCGGTCGAGTTCCTCCGGCGCTTCAACGAGGTCGTGCACGAGCGCGAGCCGGGCGTGATCTCCGCGGCCGAGGAGTCGACCGCGTGGCCGGGCGTCTCGAGGCCGACCTACCTCGGCGGGCTCGGCTTCGGCTTCAAGTGGAACATGGGCTGGATGCACGACACGCTGGACTACTTCCAGCGCGAGCCCGTGCACCGGCGCTTCCACCACCACCAGCTGACCTTCAGCCTGATGTACGCGTTCTCGGAGAACTTCGTCCTGCCGCTCTCCCACGACGAGGTCGTGCACGGCAAGCGCTCGCTGCTCTCGAAGATGCCGGGCGACCGCTGGCAGCAGCTCGCGAACCTGCGCGCGCTCTACGCGTACATGTGGGCGCACCCCGGCAAGAAGCTGCTCTTCATGGGCGGCGAGCTCGCCCAGGAGCGGGAGTGGGACCACGCCGGCAGCCTCGACTGGCACCTGCTCGAACAGGCTGGCCACTCCGGCGTGCAGTCGCTCGTGCGCGACCTGAACCGGCTCTACCGCAGCGAGCCGGCGCTGTACGAGGTCGACTTCGATCCGTCCGGGTTCCTCTGGCTCGAGCCGAACGAAGCGGACGCGAACGTGCTCGCCTTTGCACGGCTCCCGCAGGGCAAGGGCCGCCCGCTCGTCTGTGTCTGCAACCTCTCGCCGGTGCCGCGCGAGGGCTACCGCCTCGGCCTCCCGCGCGGCGGCCGCTGGCGGGAGCTCCTGAACACCGACTCGACGTTCTACGGCGGCTCCGACGTCGGCAACCTCGGCGGCATCGCGGCCGACGGGCCGCCGTGGCACGAGCAGCCGCAGTCGGCCGAGCTGCGCCTGCCGCCGCTGGCCGTGGTCTGGCTGGTGCCGGAGTGACCGTCCGCGCCCAGGAGCTGCTCGGCGCCGTGCCGGTCGGGGGCGCGACCCGCTTCCGGGTCTGGGCGCCGGAGGCCACGAGCGTGCGCGTGCTCGGGCACGAGCTCGAGCGCGGCGACGACGGCGTCTGGGAGGGCGAGCTCGACGTCCAGGCGGGGACCGACTACCGCTTCGCGGTCGACGGGAGCGAATGGCCGGACCCGTGCTCGCGCTTCCAGCCGGAAGGCGTCCGCGGCCCCTCTCGCGTCGTCGACACCGGTGCGTTCCACTGGACCGACGACGGCTGGCCGGGGCTCGCGCTGGACGAGCTCGCGATCTACGAGCTGCACGTCGGCGCGTTCAGCGACGAGGGCACGTTCGACGGCGTGATCCCGTACCTCGACGGCCTGCGGGAGCTCGGCGTGACCGCGATCGAGCTGATGCCGGTGGCGACCTTTCCGGGCGACCGCGGCTGGGGCTACGACGGCGTCTACACCTCCGCTCCGCACCCCGCCTACGGCGGCCCCGACGGCCTCGCGCGCCTGGTCGACGCCGCCCACGCGGCCGGCCTCGGGGTGATCCTGGACGTCGTCTACAACCACGTCGGCCCGGGCTCCGAGGCGATCGCCGCGTTCGGCCCGTACTTCACCGACCGCCACGAGACATTCTGGGGCCAGGCGATCGACTACTCCCGTCGCGGCGTGCGCGACTGGGCGATCGAGAACGCGTGCCTCTGGGTGCGGGACTACCACGTGGACGGGCTGCGGCTCGACGCGGTGCACGCCGTCTTCGACGACTCGCCGCGCCACGTCCTCGCCGAGCTGGCCGACCGCGTCCGCGAGGAGAGCCGCCGCGCGCTCGTGATCTCGGAGATGGGCGTCGACGACCTGCGCCCGATCGAGGACTGGGGCCACGACGCGCAGTGGTCGGACGGGCTCCACCACGAGCTGCACGTGCTCCTGACCGGCGAGCGCGACGGGTACTACGAGCCGTTCGGCTCCCTGCGCGGCCTCGCCGCCCGGCTCGAGCGGCCCGAGCCCGAGCGCTTCGTCGTCTACGCGCAGAACCACGACCAGGTCGGCAACCGCGCCGTCGGCGACCGGCTGTCGCGGGAGCAGCTGCGCGTCGCGGCGGCGTGCGTGCTCTTCGC
>DASSQK010000193.1:0-13366 GCA_035702555.1 Gaiellaceae bacterium
GCCGATCAACTACCTCTACGAGCACCAGGACGAGTTCCCGGGCGTGACCGTCGCAGACACCTTCCTGCGCGGCTACCCGCAGGGCGACCTCGCGGCGCAGCTGCTCGGCTACGTCAACGAGATCTCGCCCGACCAGCTGAAGCGCCTGAAGCGGAAGGGCTACCTGGCCGGCGACAAGATCGGCGGGGCCGGGGTGGAGGCGACCTACGACTCGTATCTCCGCGGCCGCGCAGGCCTCGCCCAGGTGCGCGTGGACTCCCTCGGCCGGCCGCGGAGCCAGCTCGAGACGAAGCGCCCGGCCGCCCAGGGGGAGTCGATCAAGCTGACGATCGACACCGACCTCCAGCGCGCCGCGGAGGACGCGATCCGCTACGGGATCAACAAGGCGCTCCTCAACCACCAGTGGCAGGCCGACGGCGGCGCGATCGTGGCGCTCGACCCCCGCAACGGCGCCATCCGCGCGCTCGCCTCGTACCCCACGTACTACCCGAAGGTCTACACGGGGCGTGTCACGACCAAGAAGCTCGCCGCGCAGGGGCTGACGCCGACGACGGCCGAGCACCGCAACTACCCGGCTCTGAACCGCGCGATCAGCGGCGTCTACCCCGCGGGCTCGACGTTCAAGCCCGTGACCGCGCTCGCGGCCCTCGAGACGCACATCCTCCCGTCGCCCTCGACCTCGCTCGAGTGCACGGGCGACTTCTCCGTCCCGAACCAGTACGGCGGGCCCCCGCAGGTGTTCAAGAACGTCGACCCGTTCGTCTTCGAGTCGATGACGCTGCCGACGGCGCTGGCGGTCTCGTGCGACACGTGGTTCTACCGGCTCGGCTACGACTTCTACAACGCGCCTCCGAGCATGGGCCACCCCCTGCAGGCCTGGGCGGCGCGGTTCGGCTTCGGCCGCAAGAGCGGCGTGGACGTCGGGCCCGAGTCGGGCGGGCTGCTGCCGACGCCCGAGTGGCGCAAGCAGGCGTTCACGCCGAAGACCGACCCCCGGCAGTGGCAGATCGACCGCATCTGGAAGCCCGGCGACTCGATCCAGCTCGCGATCGGGCAGAAGGACCTGCTCGTGACGCCGCTGCAGATGGCGCGCTTCTACGCGCTGATCGCCAACGGCGGCAAGCTCGTGCGCCCCCACGTCGTCTCCGACGTCGAGGAGGGCGGCGGCGGCCCGCGCTCGCCCGCGCGCGTCGTCCACACCTTCACGCCGCCCGCGCCGCAGTCGGTCGGCCTCGACCCGACCTACCTCGCGGCGGTGCAGGACGGCCTCTGGCAGGCGACGCACTCGCAGAACGGCACCGCGACAGGCGTCTTCGGGACCTTCCCGATCCAGATCGCGGGCAAGACCGGCACCGCGCAGAAGAACCCGAACACCGACCAGCTCGACCAGTCGTGGTGGTGCGGCTACGGGCCCGCCGACGGGTACGAGTCGCCGCAGCTCGTGGTATGCGCGCTGATCGAGAACGGCGGCTTCGGCGCCGACGCCGCCGCTCCCGCCGCGCTGCAGGTCTTCAAGGAGTACTTCAAGAACCGCCTGACCTCGACCGGCGTGGGGGCGCGGCCGTGATCGAGGCCGTCAACACCCGCGCGCGAGGGCTGCGGCCGCAACGCGCCGAGGCGGTCGGCGCGGCCTCCGCGCTGCGCCGGCTGGACTGGTGGCTCCTGGGCGCCACCGCCGCCCTGCTCGCGTTCGGCCTCTGGGCGATCGGCGGCATCACCGCCCACGACGTCACGGGAAACGCGAACTACTACGTCGTCCGCCAGGGCATCTACGCGGCGGTCGGGTGCGTCGGCTTCGTCGCGCTGCTGTTCGTCGAGCCGCAGATCTTCCGGCGCTACAAGCGCTGGATCTACGGCTGTACCACGGGCGTGATGCTGCTCGTGCTCGTCGGCGGCACCGTCTCGCGCCACTCGAAGCGCTGGCTCGACATCGGGCCGTTCCGCTTCCAGCCGTCCGAGTTCGGGAAGCTGCTGTTCATCCTCTTCCTCGCCGGCTTCCTCGCCGACCGCGCGCGGCGGCTGGGGGAGAGCCGGACCGTGCTCGAGGCGATCGGGCTCGCGTGCGTTCCGATCCTGCTCGTCTTCGTCCAGCCGGACGTCGGCACCGCGATGGTGTACATGGCGGCGCTCGCGGCCGTGCTCTTCATCGCCGGCGTGCGCTGGGTGCACCTGGCCGCGCTCGGCGTGGGGACGCTGATCGCGATCCTCGCGGTGCTCTGGTTCCTGCCCGCGGCCGGGGTGCACGTGCTCAAGCCCTACCAGGAACAGCGCCTGACCGGGTTCACGCACCCGAACACGGACCCCGCGGGGGCGACGTACAACGTGGCGCAGTCGATCAACTCGGTCGGCGCCGGCGGCGTGCGCGGCCGCGGCGAGGCGGGCGCAACCCAGACGAACCTGAACTTCCTGCCCGAGCACGCGACCGACTTCGCGTTCGCGTCGCTGGCCGAGCAGCGCGGCTTCATCGGCGTCTCGGTGCTGCTGCTGCTCTACCTGCTCGTCGTGTGGCGCGGCCTGAAGGTGATCGCGATCGCGCGGGACGCCTTCTCGGCGATCGTCGCGGGCGGGATCGTGTTCGCGTTCCTGTTCCAGGTCTTCATCAACATCGGCATGAACATCGGCGTCGCGCCGGTGACGGGCATCCCGCTCCCGTTCGTGAGCGTCGGCGGCTCGGCGATGATCGCGAACCTGCTCGCGCTGGGCGTACTGCAGGCGATCCACATCCGCGGCGCGTCGCGCCCGAAGGCCTACCGCTAGCGCCGGCTTCGTCGAAGGGCCTACTCCGTAGAGCGGAGATACGCGAGCACAGCCAGCACGCGGCGATGATCGCCGTCGGCGGGGCGCAGGCCGAGCTTGCCGAAGATATGCCGGACGTGCTTCTCGACGGCGCTCTCGGTGACGACCAGCACCTCGGCGATGCCGGCATTCGAGCGCCCCTGCGCCATCAGCTCCAACACGTCCCGCTCTCGCGGCGTCAACTCGTCCAGCGGCCCTCGCCGGGCGACGAGCTGCCGCACTACCTCGGGGTCCATCACCGCTCCTCCCTCCGCCACGATGCGCACCGACTCGACGAACGCGCGGACGTCGCCGACCCGCTCCTTGAGGAGGTAGCCGACGGCGCCGCCGCCGTCCGCGAGCAGCTCGGCCGCGTACGCCTGCTCGACGTACTGCGAAAGGACGAGCGTGGGGAAGCCGGGCCGGCGTCGGCGGGCCTCGATGGCGGCGCGCAGGCCCTCGTCGCGAAAGTCCGGTGGAAGGCGCACGTCGACCACCGCGATGTCGGGCTGCTCGGTCGCGACGACGCGGAGAAAGTCGGACGCATTCGCCACAGCCGCCGCGACCTCGAAGCCGCCATCCTCGAGCAGGCGCACGAGCCCTTCGCGCAGCAGCGCCAGATCTTCGACGATCACGGCGCGCACGGGATCTCCGCACGCACGAGGGTCGGCCCGCCGGGCGGGCTCGTCAGCGTGAGCGTGCCGTCGAGCGCCGCCACGCGGCCCTGCAGCCCCGCGAGACCGCTACCCCGAGCGGAATCGGCACCGCCCGAGCCGTCGTCGTTCACCTCCACCACAAGCCTGCCGTCCAGCGAGCGCACGCGAACGCCGGCGCGCGACGCCTGCGCATGCTTCTGCACGTTCGCGAGCGACTCCGCGACGACGAAGTACGCGGCGGCCTCGACCGACGCCGGTACCCGCTCCTGCAGACGGACGTCGACCGAGACGGGGATGCGCGCGGAGGCGACGAGGCTCGAGAGCGCTGCGTCGAGGCCGCGGTCGACCAGCACGGCGGGCGCGATGCCCGCGACGAGCTCGCGTAGCTCCGTGATCGCCGTGCTCGCCTCCTCATGCGCCGACTCCATCAGGCCGCGCGCCGTCTCGGGGTCGGTGTCCAGCTTCTCGCGGGCCAGGCCGAGGTCCATCGTCACCGCGACCAGGCGCGCCTGCGCACCGTCGTGGAGGTCGCGCTCGATGCGGCGCAGCGCCAACGCCTGCGCATCCACGGCGGCGGCCCGCGTGCGCGTCAGCTCGCCGATGCGCCGCTCCGCCGCGCCGGGTGAGAGCAGCAGCCGCGCGAGCCCGGCCTGGCCGCGCGCGAGGCCGGCACAGATCCACGGCACGGCAACGAGGGCCACGAGGCCGACCGCAGCGAGCACGCCGACCTCCCACCACGCGTCGAGGTGGCCCCGCCAGAGGTCGATCGACCCGTCGGGAAGAGCCCACCAGTAGAGCGGCAGGGTGAGCGCCCAGAGGGGAATCGACCAGAGCACGACCGTGGCGATCCAACACGCGAACCCGACCACGGACAGCACCACCATCCAGCCCGCGTCCCTCCAGGTCTGGGGGTCGACCGCCACCGACTTCGCCCGCGCGAGGATGCCGGGCCGGTCCGGCCGCCGGTAGGCCTCTGTGATGCGCTCGCCGAGCACGAGCGCGGCGCGCCGCCGCTCGATCCACGCGAAGCCGCGGTCGGCGTACGCGGTCGCCAGCAGGATGGGCAGTCCGACCAGTGTGACCAGCAGGCTCAGTCCGGTCGTCACGCCGGTGACGAAGACGACGAACGCGGCGACCGCCATCGGGCCGCCGAGCAGCAGGTATGCGAGCTCGCGCCAGGTCTCGGATCGTGTGAAGCGGAAGACGATCGCGGCCATGCCGCCACCGTACGCCCGCTCCCTGGCGCGCGCCATCCCGCCACCGTGCCCCTGGAGCTGCGGTTAGCCGCAGTCTTTCGGCCTTGCCCCGCCGGGGCGTCGACTGCGCGGGACGCGCGTTCAAGGGTTCAGGGGGGAACCGGGTTTCTCCCGTGTCCGGTCCGTCCGGACCGGGACCTACCATCCCGCCATGGGTCAGAGACGAGAAGCGGAGGAGCTGCTGCTGATCGAGGAGGCCGACGCCTGGTTCGAGTACCTCGAGGCGACGCGGGGTCAGACGGAACCGCGCTACCGCGAGGTCGAGCCGTGGGCGTGGGCCCGCCTGAGCCAGCGGCTGCGCGCCGTCCGCACGAAGCGCGCGAAGCTCCGCCCGGCCGCGGAAGCCGCGTAGCGGCGTACCGGCGACGGCGCACCGCGCTGCTAGCCTGTGATGACGGCTATGCCGACAGGTTTGACCACATTGCAGCGCGCGCTCCGCCCGGAGGCTTCGGGCCAGGGAAGCGCGCGCGCCACAAAAGGAGATCCAACTTGCTTCGATGGTTCAGGCGGCAGAAGCCGTCTACTGACGAGCGCGCCCACCAGCAGGACGCGCCACCCGCACCTACCCAGACCGTAACCCCCAGGCCCGTCGAGGCGGGCACAACCGATCCTGCGAAGAAGAAGCGCCGCCGCGGCAGCCGCGGAGGGCGCAATCGGAAGCGCTCCGGTTCCGGCGCCGCGGCCGCGGCGCAGAAGGCGGAGCCCGAGGAGCCCAAGCAGGAGCCGAAGAAGGAGCCGAAGAAGGACGACTCGCGGCCCGACCGGCGGCCGTCGCAGCGCAAGCAGCGCGCCACGCGGCGCCGCACGCCGCCGCGCCGCCCGCCGCTCCCGCCCGCGAAGCGCGAGCTGCTGATCTCGGTCGACGTCAGCGAGCAGCGCGTCGCGGTGCTCGAGGACGACAAGGTCGCGGAGGCCTACCTCGAGCGGCCGGAGCGCCGCTCGATCGCCGGCAACATCTACAAAGGCTCGGTCGACAACGTGCTGCCGGGCATGGAGGCCGCGTTCATCGAGATCGGCCTCGAGAAGAACGGCTTCCTCTACGTCGACGAGGTGATCGCGCCCGAGCTCGAGGGCCGCTCCCACGGCCGCAAGATCCAGGATCTGTTGAGCCGCGGCCAGGAGGTGCTCGTCCAGGCGGTCAAGGACCCGATGAAGTCCAAGGGCGCCCGCCTGACGACCGAGATCTCGCTGCCCGGCCGCTTCGTCGTCTTCGTCCCGCACGGCGAGGGGCTGGGTGTCTCGCGCCGGCTGGAGGACGACGAGCGCACCCGGCTGCGCGACATCGTCAAGAAGCTCGACGTGAAGAAGGGGGGCGTGATCGTCCGCACCGCAGCCGAGGGCGCGTCGGCCGAGGACGTCGAGCGCGACCTCGTCTTCCTGCAGCGGCTCTGGAAGACGATCGAGACGAGCGCGAAGGCCGCGAAGGCGCCGTCGCTCGTCTACCAGGAGGCCGAGCTGCCACTGCGCGTGATCCGCGACCTCTTCACGGACGACTTCGAGAAGGCGGTCGTCGACCACGAGCGCACCTACAAGCGCGTCGTCGGCTACCTGAAGAAGACCTCGCCGCACATGGCCGACCGCGTCGTCCGCTACCGCGAGAAGACGCCGCTGATGGAGAGCTCGGGCGTCGACGCCCAGATCCGCTCGACCCTCTCGCGCCGCGTCGACCTGCCCTCCGGGGGCTACCTGGTCTTCGACTACGCGGAGGCGTTCACGGTCATCGACGTGAACACCGGCCGCTTCGTCGGCTCGCGCGGGAAGTCGTCCGGCGGACGGCTCGAGGACACGATCACGAAGAACAACCTCGAGGCGGTCAAGGAGGTCGTGCGCCAGCTGCGGCTGCGCGACATCGGCGGGATCATCGTCATCGACTTCATCGACATGGCGAACCCGAAGAACCGCGCCACCGTCGAGGAGGCGCTGAAGTCGGAGCTCGAGCGCGACCGGACAAAGACCTACGTCGTCGAGATCTCGCCGCTCGGGCTCGTCGAGATGACGCGCCAGAACGTCACGGACGGGCCGCGGGAGATCCTCACCCGCAAGTGCGTCGTCTGCGGCGGCGACGGCGTCGTGCTCTCGGAGACCTCCGCGGCGGTCGACGCCGAGCGGCGCCTGCGCACGCTCGCGGCGAGCGCGCCGCGGACGAAGGCGTTCAAGGTGGAGCTCGAGTCGAAGGTCGCCGCGATCCTGATCGGCCCGGGAGCCTCGCGGCTGCAGGCGATCGAGGAGGACATGAGGCGGCGCTTCCTGCTCGTCGCGCGCGAGGACGCCGCGGTCGACCACTTCGAGGTGCTCGGCAAGGGCACACTCGAGAGCCTGCTCGGCGAGGACGACGGCTCGAAGCTCGAGGGGAAGACGGTCGAGCTGAAGCTCGGGGAAGTCGACCGCTACGACGTGCACGCGGGCGTCGGCAAGCTCGACGGCGTCGCCGTCTGCGTCGCGAACGCCTCGAAGCTCGTCGGGAAGAAGGCGAAGGTGCGGATCGAGCGCGTCGTCGACGGCACGGCCTACGCGACGCTCGTCGGTGGACGAAAGGCCGACGAGGCGCCGATCACCGCCGAGAGCGCGGCCGAGAAGCCCACGCGCAAGCCGCCGGCGAAGAAGCAGGAGACCCCGCCGAAGGCAGACGCGGAGGCCGAAGTCGCCGCGGAGCCGGAGGAGGCCGAGGAGCCGGAGACCGGCGAGCCCGAGGTCGAGGCGGTGGCCGAGGAGACCGACTCCGGGCCCGAGCAGCCGCCGAAGAAGAAGACCCGGCGCGGCTCGCGCGGCGGGCGGCGGCGCAAGAAGAAGCCGGCCACCGCGGAGGCGAACGGCGACAAGCCCGCCGCCGAGGAGCAGCGTGCCGACGGCGACGGCGACGGCGACGGCGAGGGCGAGGGGCCGAAGATCCACCTCCCGGACCCGTCGCTCGGGCGCGAGGAGCCGGAGTCGCAGCCGCAGGCCGAGGCCCAGTCGGAGAACGGCGCCGAGGCCGACGGCGAGCAGGCGAAGCCGAAGAAGAAGAAGACGCGGCGCGGCTCGCGCGGCGGGCGCAACCGCAAGCGCCGCTCCACGTCGGCCGCGGCCAAGGCCGACTCAGCGCCGACCGACTAGGCGCCGCTCGCGCCAGCAGGCGAGGTAGACGACCGCGGCGCAGCCGAGGATCAGCGCCCATGCGACCGAGACCGACGGGAACAGCACGTCGGGGATCTGCCAGCCTGTCCAGCCGCGTTTCACGACCTGCTCGGCCCAGAGGTCGTTCGCCATGTTGGCGAGCCCGTAGACGAGCATCAGCGAGAGGTAGACGGCCGTGAGCGCGCGCAGACGCGGCCGGCGGAACCCGCCGAGCAGCCGCGAGAGCAGCAGCGCCGTGACGGCGAGCAGGAACCCGTCCAGCCCGTGGTGGTGCCCGTGGTGGACGGCCGCGTGGACGAAGCCGCCGCCGGGCTCCGGGCGGAGCCGCCCGGTCTGGAAGACCCAGCCGAGGAGCGGCACCTTGTCGAGGAAGAAGCCGAGCTCGGCGGCAATGTACGGAGCCGCGAAGAGGAGCGCCACGCAGCCGGTCACGAGCCTCGCCACGTCGCCCGCCGCACTCGTCACGACCCGCTCCGGCCGGCCCTTCGCCGCCGCCCAGACGGTCAGGCCCACCGCGAGCCCGACGCCCAGGACCGCCGGGAGGTTCGCCCACTTCGCGTCCAGGTCGTTCTCCGTCTGCACGCCCGGGATCGCAACCGTCGCGCAGAGCACGACGGCCGCGACGCCGAGCGCAGTCGCGCCGCGGCCCCCGAGCCGGTCGACCGCGATGGCCACGATCGCGATCGCGGCGAGAGCGGCCGAGTAGCTGAGGAAGACGAAGGCACGGCCGGCGCCGCCCGCGAAGCCGCTCTGCGACACCTTCCAGAGCTCGCCCGGCGGAATGCGCCAGTACGTCGCGAAGACCGCGACCGCGGTCAGCGCGAAGAGCAGCCACACGACGTAGACCTCCCGCAGCCCCGGTTTTTGCCGAGAGGCGCCGGTCGCGGCTACACTTTCCGTCCTCGCGGGCACCTGCCCGCGTTTTGACGCCATGGCCTACGCGATCATCTCACTCGGCGGGAAGCAGTACCGCGTGCAGGAAGGCGAGCGCCTGCTCGTCGACCGCGTGCCGACGGAGGAGGGCAAGACCTTCCACCCGGAGGTGCTGATGCTCGGCGGCGACGGCGTTTTCGAGCTGGCGCCGAAGTCGCAGGTGACCGTGCGCGTCGTCGGCTCCGCGCTCGGCGACAAGGTCACGATCGGGAAGTACCGGCCGAAGTCCGGGTATCGGCGCAAGACCGGCTTCCGGGCGAAGCTGTCGCAGATCGAGATCGAGTCGATCGGCGGCGCGGCGAAGCGCAGCGCTCCTGCGAGGAAGGAGGCGCCTGCGAAGAAGGAGGCGCCTGTGACGGAGCCCCCCGCGAAGGCGGAGGCGCCGAAGCAGGAGGCGGAGGCCGCCCCGGCGAAGCTGCCCGCCGGCTACGCCGACATGACGATCGCGGACCTCAACAAGAGCGTCGGCGAGTGGTCGGCCGAGGAGATCGAGGCCGCACTGGAGTACGAGAGCGCGCACGCGAACCGCAAGGGCGCGATTGCGGCGCTCGAAGCAAGGAAGGACGGCTAGAGATGGCTCACAAGAAGGGACTCGGCTCGTCGCGGAACGGCCGCGACTCCAACCCGAAGATGCTCGGCGTCAAGGTCTTCGACGGCCAGGGCGTCACGACGGGGACGATCATCGTCCGCCAGCGCGGCACGCGCTTCCGGCCGGGGCCCGGCACGGGCATCGGCCGCGACGACACGATCTTCGCCAAGCGCGACGGCACCGTCTCGTTCCGGACGACCGGTGAGCGCCGCTTCATCTCGGTCGTAGACGGCGACTAGGCGCCCGTGTTCCACGACCGGGCCCGCATTCACGTGCAGGCCGGGCGTGGCGGCGACGGGGCGCTCAGCTTCCGCCGCGAGAAGCACGTGCCCAAGGGCGGGCCCGACGGCGGCGACGGCGGCCCGGGCGGCGACGTCGTGCTCGTCGCGGACGCCGACCTGCGCGACCTCTCGTCGTTCCGCGCGCGGCAGTGGTTCAGGGCCGGCAAGGGCGGGGCGGGCGGCGGCAGCGGCCGTCACGGCGCCACGGGCGAGGACGTCGAGCTGCGCGTGCCGGTCGGCACGCAGGTCCTCGACGACGAGGAGCAGCTCGTCGCCGATCTGGCGGCACCGGGCGCACGCGTCGTGCTGGCCCGGGGAGGGGATGCAGGCCGTGGCAACAGGCGCTTCGCGACGGCGACGCGGCAGACCCCGCGCTTCGCGGAGACCGGCCTTCCAGGCGAGGAAGCCGACTACGAGCTGCGTCTGAAGCTGCTCGCCGACGCGGCCCTCGTCGGCCTGCCGAACGCCGGCAAGTCGTCGCTGCTCGCGCGGATCTCGAACGCGCGGCCGAAGGTCGCCGACTACCCGTTCACCACGCTGCAGCCCGTGCTCGGCACCGTCGAATCGGACGAGCGACAGCTCGTGGTCGCGGACGTGCCCGGCCTGATCGAAGGAGCGAGCGAGGGCGTCGGCCTCGGTCACGAGTTCCTCGCGCACCTCGAGCGCGCGCGGCTGCTCGTGCACGTGATCGACGCGGCCGCGGGAGACCCGGCCGAGGCGTTCGCGCAGATCGACCACGAGCTCGCCGAGTACGGCGCGGGCCTCGACGAGCGGCCGCAGGTGGTCGTGCTGAACAAGATCGACCTCCTGCCCGAGCCGCCGCGGTTCGAGCCGGACGACCCGAGAGTCGAGCGCGTCTTCGCGCTCTCGGCCGCGACCGGGGAGGGCGTCGAGCGCTTTCGGCGGACGCTGTTCGAGCTCTGCCCTCCGGCCGAGGCGCCCGCCGCCGACGAGGACGGGCTGCCGCGCTTCCTCGTCTACCGGCCGAAGCCCGACCCGCGGCGCCGTTTCCGGATCCTGCGCACCGACCGCGGCTTCCGAGTTCACGGTCGGGCGGGCTCCCAGGAGGAGCTCGAGCAGGCGCTCAGGGAAGCGGGTGCGAAGATCGGCGACGAGGTCCAGCTCGAGGGCGAGGTGCTCGAGTTCCAGTAACGGGGCTCCTGGGCGGCACCTTCGACCCGCCGCAGGTCGGTCACGTCGCGCTCGCGCGCGCCGCCCGCGAGGAGCTGCCGATCGACCGGCTGGTGGTGCTGGTCGCGGAGCAGCCGGGGCATCGCGCGGTCGTCGCGGACGCGGAGGACCGGCTGCGGCTGGCGCGGCTCGCGTTCGAAGGGATCGCCGACGAGGTCGTCCTCGACCCGTATGCGTTCACGGTCGACGCGGTGCGCGACGGGCGCTTCGGCGACGCGATCTTCGTCGTGGGCGCCGACGAGGGCGCGGCCTTTCCGACCTGGAAGGAGCCGGAGGAGGTGCTGCGCTGGGTGCGCCTCGCCGTCGGCACGCGCTCCGGCTTCCCGCCGCCGGATCTCGAGCGCTACGGCGACCGCGTGCTCGCGTTCGCGCTGCCGTCGCCGCCCGTCTCCTCGACCGCGGTTCGCGACCGGCTCGCGCGGGGAGAACCGGTCGACGGCCTCGTCCCGGCCGCGGTCGCGGCGGCGCTCGACGAGACCGGCCTCTACCGCGGCTACACTGAGCGCGAACCCGAGAGGACCTGACGAGACCCTGACACCGCTCGAACACGCCCGCCGTATCGCCGGCCTCGCCCAGGAGAAGCTGGCGCAGGACGTCCTCATCCTCGACATGCGCCCCGTGTGCAGCTACACGGACTTCTTCGTGCTCGCGACCGGGCAGAACCCGCGGCAGACGAAGGCCGTCTGGGACGAGGTGCACGAGCGGCTGAAGCACGACGAAGGCGCTCTCCCGCGCTCGGTCGCGGGCGAGCGCGAGGGCCGCTGGATCGTCGCGGACTACCTCGACGTCGTCTTCCACGTCTTCACGCCGGAGTCCCGCGAGTACTACCGGCTCGAGGAGCTCTGGGCCGACGTGCCGAGCATCGAGCTCGGCGCGGCTGCCGTCTAGCCCGCGGCGAACGCGGCTACACTGCGCCCTCTGGGGCCGTAGCTCAGCTGGGAGAGCGTCGCGCTGGCAGCGCGAAGGTCACGGGTTCGAGCCCCGTCGGCTCCACTCTCGACGTTTAGAACACCGCACCGGTGCGGGAGAATCGGCCGGTGCGCTTTCGGAAGGGAGCACGGCTCGACCCGTCGCAGGTCGAGGACCGTCGCGGCGGCGGCGGGATGGCGCTGCCCGGGGGCGGGATCGCGGTCGGCGGCGGAGGCCTGGGCGTCGCCGGGCTCGTCATCTACCTGCTGGTCACGCTGCTGACGAACGGCGGCGGGCTCTCGGGGCCCCTCTCCAACCTCGACGACCGCTCGATCGGGACGCAGCCGCCGACGAGCGTCGCGCCCGAGGACTGCACGAGCGGCGCGACCGCGAACCAGCGCGAGGACTGCCGGATCGTCGGCTACGTGAACAGCATCCAGGCGTACTGGTCGGGCCAGTTCCGCGCCGCCGGCCGCACCTACCCGATCTCGAAGACCGTCTTCTTCACCGGCGGGACGAGCACCGGCTGCGGCGCCGCGACCTCCGACGTCGGGCCGTTCTACTGCCCCGTCGACAAGCACGTCTACATCGACCTCGACTTCTTCGACGAGCTGCGCTCGCGCTTCGGCGCAACCGGCGGCCCGTTCGCGCAGGCGTACGTCCTCGCCCACGAGTACGGCCACCACGTCCAGGACGAGCTCGGCGCCCTCGGCGGCGGCAGCGGCGGGGCGGGTGCGCAGGGGCGCTCGGTGCGCACGGAGCTCCAGGCCGACTGCCTCGCCGGCGTCTGGGCAGACCACGCGGTGCAGACCGGGTACCTCGTCGACGTGACGCAGGCCGACATCGCCGACGGCCTGAACGCCGCGGCGGCCGTTGGCGACGACCGCATCCAGCGCCAGACGCAGGGACGCATCGACCCGGACACGTGGACGCACGGCTCGAGCGCCCAGCGGCAGCACTGGTTCACCGTCGGCTACGGGCAGGGCAAGCCGGCCGCGTGCGACACGAGCGGCAAGCTCTAGTCCGCGACCCAGTCCCGCGTGAGGTAGAGCCAGAACGCGAGCCCTGCGTAGTCGCCGTAGCGGCGGAATCGCCGCTCGATCGTGCGGTCGGCGGCCTTGCGCCCGTTCAGGCGCGCGTACTTCGGACGCGTCCACGAGTCGAGGATCAGGCGCGAGTAGCGGCCGAGCAGCATCATCATGTGCGCGGTCGCGTAGGGGCCACAGCCGGGCAGCGCGAGCAGGCGCTCGGCCACCTCGGCGTCCGGGAGCTCCGGGTCGTTCAGCGCCTCGAGGTCGAGCGCGCCCTCCGCGACCGAGAGCGCGAGCGAGCGGAGGTAGGCGCCGCGGTATCCGGCGCGGACGACGTCGCGGTAGAAGCCCTCGCCGGCCTCGGCCATCGCGGCCGAGACGGGGAAGGCGCGCCGGCCGTCGGGAGCCTCGGCGCCGAGGTGCTCGACCAGCGCGGTCGTCATGCGCACGGTGGCCGACCAGGTGCAGTTCGTGGTGCAGATCGTCTTGACGACGTCCTCGAAGACGGTGGGGCTGCGCATCATCCGGCCGGCGCCGCTCGCGGCCCAGGTGAGGTCGCCGTCGGCGCTCGCGACCGCGTAGAAGGCCGACAGGTCGGCGTCGAGGCGCAGCATGTGCCGCACCGCGTCGA
>DASSQK010000194.1:0-3598 GCA_035702555.1 Gaiellaceae bacterium
GTCTGCGACGGCTTCACCGGCAACGTCGTCCTGAAGCTGCTCGAGGGCACGATCACCGTGCTGCTGGACGCGCTGCGTGAGGAGATCGTCGCGACGCGCCGCGGCCGCGTCGGCGGGCTGCTGGTCCGCCCGGCCGCGCGCGGCATGCGCAACCGGCTCGACCCGGAGACCTACGGCGGCGCCTACCTCCTCGGCCTGCGCGGGCTGGCGGTGATCGCACATGGGAACTCCTCGCGCCGCGCGATCGCGAACGCAATCCGGCTCGCAGCGCGGGGTGTGGAGCACGACGTCGTGGGCAGACTCGCGCAGCGCCTGCCGGAAAGAGTGTTAGCATCCGCGCGCTCTGAACCCCCCGGCAAGTGAGGTGAAATGGCAGCCACGCGAGAGGAAGTCTTCGAGCGGGTCAAGGAAGTCCTGACGGAGCAGCTCGGAGTCGACGAGAACGAGATCACCGAAGACGCCTCGTTCCAGGAGGACCTCGACGCCGACTCGCTCGATCTCGTGGAGCTGATCATGGAGCTGGAGGACCAGTTCGGGATCAAGATCTCGGACGAGGACGCCCAGAAGATCCAGACCGTCGGGCAAGCCGTCGACTACGTCTCAACGCACCAGTAGCAAGGCCCCCAGCGGCCGGCCGCAGCAGCTCGCGCAGCTGATCGACGGCCTGCCGAAGGAGCTGCTGGAAAACGTCTTCACGCACAGCTCGTGGGCGCCCGACCGGGCGTCCTCGTACGAGCGGCTCGAGTTCCTCGGCGACAGCGTGCTCGAGCTGGCCGTCGCGCGGGCGCTGTACGACCGCTATCCGGACTTCTCTGAAGGGCGGATGGCGAAGATCCGCTCGCACGTCGTCTCGCGCGCGTCCTGTGCCGTGGTGGCGCGTGAGCTGGGCCTCGGCGAGCGGCTCGCCGAGCGCGGGCAGCCGGTGGCGCCGGCGGACGAGCTCGCGCGGCTCTCGCGCAACCGCAACGTGCTCGCGGCGCTGCTCGAGGCCTCGCTCGCGGCGTTGTACCTGCAGCACGGCTTCGAGCCGATCCGTGACGCGGTCGTCGCCGCCTTCGACGGCCGCATCGTCTATGCGCTCACGAGCCACGTCGACCACAAGACGGAGCTCCAGGAGGAGCTCGCGCGCCAGGGCCGGCACGTCGTCTACAGCGTCCTCGACGTGACGGGCCCGCCGCACGACCGGACGTTCACCTGCGCCGCGATGATCGACGGCGAGGAGGCGGGCGTCGGCAGCGGCCGCTCGAAGAAGGCCGCCGAGCAGGCCGCGGCGCGCGAGGCGCTGGATGGCCTCGCGGACGCCGCGTAGCATCCGCCGCGCCCCGTAACCTCCCGCGCGCGTGCACCTGCGTGCGATCAAGCTGCGCGGCTTCAAGTCGTTTCCGGAGCCGGTCGAGGTTCGCCTCGAGCCGGGCGTCGCCGTCGTCGTCGGGCCCAACGGCTCGGGCAAGTCGAACGTCGCCGACGCGCTCCTCTGGGCCTCGGGCTCGCTGAGCCCGCACGAGCTGCGCGCCGAGAAGCCCGACGACGTCCTCTTCGCGGGCTCGCCCGGCCACGCGCCGGCCGACTTCTGCGAGGTCGAGCTGCTCTTCGACAACGAGGACGGCGCGCTGCCGGAGCTGGACTTCAGCGAGATCTCGATCGCGCGGCGGCTCCACCGGGGCGGCGAGGGCCAGTACCTGATCAACCGCGCGGCCGTGCGTCGCACCGACCTCGTCGAGCTGCTCGCCGACGTCGGCCTCGGCGGCAGCCACGGCTCCGTCATCAGCCAGGGCAAGGTCGAGCAGATCCTCGCGAGCAAGCCCGAGGAGCGGCGCGCGCTGATCGAGGACGCGGCCGGTCTCGGGAAGTTCAAGCGCCGGCGCCACCGCGCGGAGCTGAAGCTGGCGCGAGTGCAGATCCAGGTCGAGCGCGCCCGCGACCTCGAGGCCGAGGTGAAGGCGCGCCTGCGCCCGCTCGCGCTCCAGGCCACCGCGGCCGAGCGCGCCGAGAAGCTGCGCGGCGAGATCGCGGCGCTGCGGGCGCGGGTGGCGGAGCTCGACCTGGCCGGGATCGACGAGCGGCTGTCGGAGGTCGAGGAGCGGCGGGCCGCCGCGGCGCTCGAGCGGCGGCGCACCGGCGAGCGGCTGGAGGCGCTGCTGTCCGAGCGCAACCGCGTCGAGGAGGAGCTCGCGGCCGCGGCCGGGCGCGGCGACGGGGCGACCTCGGCGCTCTACCGGCTCCGGAGCGCAACCGAGCGGCTCGAGCTGCGGCGCGACGCGGCGCGTGAGCTCGCCGACCGGCTGCGCGCCGAGCCGCTGCTCTCGACCCGCGCGAACCCGGAGCGCGAGGCGCTGCGCGAGCAGGCGCGCCTCACACGGGAGCGGCTCTCGGCGCTCGAGCACTCGCTGGCCGAGCGGGAGGGATTGCCGCCGGCCGCGCGGGCGCTGGCGGAGGAGGGCGAGCGGCTGGCGCTCTCGCTGCTGGAGGTCGAGGCGGGGTACGAACGAGCGGTCGCTGCGGCGCTCGGAGCCCGGGCGGCCGCACTCGTTGCGGGCGGCACGCCGGAGGCGCTGGCCCTGGTCGAGAGGGCGCGCGAGGCCGGGCTCGGGGATCTGGCGGTGCTCGTACCGCGGCCGGGGAACGACAGCCCCGCCGCGCGGCCGCCGCTGCCCGGCGCCGAGCCGCTCTCCTCGCGCGTGCGGGCCCGGCCCGGTGGCGAGCGGGTCGCCGAGCTCCTCGACGACGTCTGGCTCGCGGAGCCCGCGGAGCTCGCGCGGGCCGAGGGCGGCGTGCTCGTGACGCGCGAAGGCCACTGCTTCGACGCCGCGCGCGGCGAGCTCTGGTTCGCGGGCGAGACCGCGGAGGCCGTGCTGCTGCAGCTCGACGCGCGCCGGCGAGCCCTGGCGCGGGAGGCGGACGAGCTCGAGCGCCGCGCCGAGGAGCTTCCCGCGGAGGCGCCTCCGGCCCCGACGGGCCCGCTGGCGGAGTCCGCGGAACGCCTCGCAGGCGGCCTCGCGGACGCGGTCAAGGCGGCGGAGCGGTTCGAGGCGCCGCTGCGCGCCCGCGTCGACGCCGGCGCGACCCGCGCGGGCGAGCTCGCGGCCGAGCTGCGCCGGCTCGGCGGCGCCGAGGCCGACGTGCGGCGCGCGTCCGCGGAGGCGGGCGAGCGCGCGGCCGGAATCGACGTCGAGCGCGCGCGGCTCGAGGCGGAGGCGGCGGAGGCCCGGCGCCGGCTGGACGACGCGGGCGCCGAGCCCGGCGAGGGCACGGATCGCGACGAGCTCGCCGAGAAGATCGAGCGGCTCGAGCGCCGGCGCGAGACCCTCGGCCAGGTCAACCCGCTCGCCAAGGAGGAGTACGAGCGCGAGCAGGAGCGCCTGACCGAGCTGGCCGAGGGGAGGGCCGACCTCGAGGCGAGCCTGAAGGAGCTCGAAGATCTGCGCGCCGAGCTCGCCGAGACCGTCGAGCGCCGTTTCGACGAGACCTTCGCCGCCGTCAGCACGCACTTCGAGGAGGTGGCGGCGACCCTCTTCCCCGGCGGCCAGGGACGGCTCCGGCTCACCGAGCCCGACGAGGAGGCGCCCGACGCCGAGCCCGGGGTCGAGGTCGAGCTGCG
>DASSQK010000195.1:0-9388 GCA_035702555.1 Gaiellaceae bacterium
TACGGGATCCCGGCCGTCGCGCTGCGCTTCTTCAACGTCTACGGCGAGCGGCAGGCGCTCTCGAATCCGTACACGGGCGTCGCCGCGATCTTCTCCTCGCGGCTGCTCAACGACAACCGGCCGCTCGTGTTCGAGGACGGCGAGCAGACACGCGACTTCATCGACGTGCGCGACATCGCGCGCTGCTGCGCGCTCGCGCTCACGCACGACGGCGCGGACGGACGCACCGTCAACGTCGGCACCGGCAAGCCCACCTCGGTGGTCGAGGTGGCGCAGACGATCGCGCGCGGGCTCGGGAAGGAGATCGAGCCCGAGATCGTCGCCAAGTACCGCGCCGGCGACATCCGCCATTGCTACGCCGATCCGGCGCTCGCGGAGCGCCTGCTCGGCTTCCGCGCGGAGATCCCGTTCGAGGCGGGCATGCAGGACCTGCTCCAGTGGCTCGAAGGCCAGGAAGCCGAGGACTCGGTGGACGCGGCCAGCGAGGCGCTGGCGGCGCGCGGCCTCGCGCGTTGACCGACCTTTCGGTCTCGATCGTCAACACAGGGAGCCGCGAGCTGCTGCTCGCGTGCCTCGAGACGCTTCCGCGCGCCAGCGCCGAGATCGTCGTGCTCGACAACGCCTCGGAGGACGGCTCGGCGGATGCCGTGCGTGAGCGGTTCCCGGACGTCCGCGTGCTCGCGCAGGATTTTCGCGCCGGCTTCGGCGCGAATCACAACACCGTCATCCGCGCGACCGACGGGCGGTACGTCTACGTCCTCAACGAAGACACGACGGCGGGCGACTGGGCCTTCGACCGCATCGTCTCGTACCTCGACGCTCATCCCCGTGTCGCCGCGCTCGGGCCGCGGCTCGTCTACCCCGGCGGCAGCCTGCAGGACTCCGCCTGGCGCTTCCCCACACCCCTCGTGAGCACGCTCGGCCTGCTCACGGTCGGGAAGCTCGGCGTCAAGCAGTCCGCCGGCGAGCGGCCACACGCGGTCGACTGGGTGATGGGCGCGGCCCTCGTGCTGCGGCGGGAGGCGCTCGACGAGGTCGGGGTCTTCGACGAGGAGTTCTTCCTCTACTCGGAGGAGGTCGACTTGCAGCTCCGGCTGCGCCGTGCCGGCTGGGAGGTGCACTACTTCCCCGAAGCGATCGTCGTCCACCACGAGTCTCAGTTCAGCGCCGACATCCCCGAGCGCCGCATCAACGAGATGTGGCGGAGCAGGCACCGCTACTGGCAGAAGCACCACGGCCCCGTTGGAGCGCGCGTTGCCGCGCTCGCGACCGGCGGTCAGTATGCGGTGCGGGCTGCCGTTGCCCCCCTCGCGCACCGCAGCGCGAGACGCATGCTGTTGCACGCGCGGGATTCGTGGCGCGTGAACGGTCCCGGCCTGCGCGAGCTGGCCGACGAGTGGAATGCACGTGAACGAACTGCGCCAAGGCTTTAGAGCCGCTCCCGTCCTGCTCCTCGCACTGCCGCTCCTCGGCATCGCGCGGCTGCTGCCTGCCGACGGCTTCGGGCTCTGGCTCAGGCTCGTCGCCGCGACACTCGTGCTGCTGCTGCCAGGATCGCTCGTCGCCCGTGCGCTCCGTCTGCGCGGCGCGTGCGCGACCGTCGCGCTCGGGCTCGCCGTGGTCGGAGTGGCGCTCGGCGTCGTCTTCGTCGTGCACGGCCCGATCGCGCTCGCACTCGTCGTGGTCGCCGTCGCCGCGCTCGTCGCGCTGCCGTTCGCGCTCCGCGTCCGCTCCGGCCCGCCGCCGTGGGACACCCTGGCCGTCGCGCTCGCCGGCCTGGTGCTCGGCGGCCTTCTCTGGCACGTGGCAGGCATCGTCAACGGCGATGCGCTCTTCCATCTCGGGCGCGTGCGGAAGCTCCTGGAGCTCGGCAATCTGCACCTGCGCACGGTCGACGAGTTCCGCGACGGCGGGCTTCACCCGGGCTACGCGTTCCCCCTCTGGCACGGGTTCCTCGCGCTTGTCGCGAAGCTGGCCGGCGTCGACCCGACGAAGGTGATGCTGCACGAGCCGAGCGCGGTCGTCCCGATCGCATTCGCGGTCGTCTACGAGTCCGGCGTCGCGCTGTTCCGATCGACCTGGCTCGGGCTCGCCGTGCTCGCGGCGACGGTGACGACGGCGGTCTTCGCGCCCGGACACGGCGGCTCGTACACGCTGCTCGCGCAGCCGGGCACGGTCGCCCGCTACGTGCTCGTCCCCGCGACCCTGACGCTTTTCTTCCTCTTCCTGCGCCATCCCGGCTGGAGGCTCGGCGTCGCCCTCGCCGCCGCCGGCCTCGAGGTCTTCCTCGTGCACGCCAGCACCGCCGTCTTCCTCGGGATCGTGCTCATCGGCTTCGCCGTCGCCCGCGTCGTGCTGGCACGGCGCGAGGTGCGCCCGACGGCGATCGCGCTCGCGTGTCTGTACGTGCCGGTCGCGGTCGCGCTCGCGTGGCTGCTGCCGATCATCCGCAAGACGAAGTCGCAGTCGCCGTCGGCGACGGAGCTGCGGCGCGCACTGACGCGCTACGCGGACGAGTTGCACGTCGTCTCGCTCCACCGGTATGCGCTCCGGCCGGAGGTCGTCTCGCGGGCCGGCGCGGTCACGGTCGCGGCGCTGCTCGTCGTCCCGCTGGCGGCGCTGGCGGCCCGGCAGCGGTGGGCGGCGCTCGTGCTCGGCGGGACGGTCGCGATCCTTACGATCGAGCTCTTCGTCTGGTCGTTCCCGCACTTCGCGGACGCGGTCTCGGTGTCGCAGGCGCGGCGGCTCGTGGGGTTCCTCCCACTCGCGTTCGCCCTCGCCGGCGCCGCCGGCGTCCTCGCGCGTCTCACCGGCCCGTTCGTCCTGCCGATCGCCCTCGCCGCGGGGATCGCGCTGCAGCTCGCCTTTCCGGGCGACTTCGGCTCGCAGCTGACGACGGGCGGGCCGAGCTGGGCGGCCTGGGTCGCCCTCTTCGGCGGCGTCGCGGCCGTCGTCGTGGGCGTCTTCCTCGGGCGGCGGCTGGACAGCGGCGGCCCGCTGGCGGCCCTGGCAGTCGTGCTGTTCTGCATCCCGGTAGCCGTGCACGGCTTTCGGAACTGGACGGCCGCCGACGGCACGGACAAGTACTCGCTGACGCCGGGTCTCGTAGCCGCGCTGCGGCACGACGTGCCGAAGCGCGCGGTCGTCTTCTCCGACATGGAGACGAGCTACCGCATCTCGGCGTACGCGCCGGTGTACGTCGCGGCGGCACCGCCCGCCCACGTCGCGGACACCACCGCCAACGACCCGGCCGGGCGGCGCCTCGCCGTCATCCACTACTTCGCGACCGCGAACCCGAAGTTCCTCGACCGCTACCACGCAGGCTGGCTCGTCGTCGACCGGAGCCGCTTCGACGTCGACCCGCACTGGCCGCTGGCCTACAAGGACGCGCGCTACTCGCTCTACCATCGCCCGAGCGCATGAAGGTGCTGCTCGTGACGATGTACTTCCCGCCGGCAGGCGGCGGCGGAGTGCAGCGTCCGCTCAAGTTCGCCACACACCTGCCGGCGCTCGGCATCGAGACGCACGTGCTCGCGCCCGACGACTCGAAGTGGCTGTACTCCGACCCGGAGCCGGCGCCGCCGACGCAGGCGTGGATCCATCGCTCGCGCTACCTCGGCCCGCGCGCGCGCCGGCTCGCCGACGAGCTGCACGGCCGCCGCGGGCTCGACCGCTTCTCGCGCCAGGCGCGCTCGCTCTCGCGGCGGATGCTGGTTCCGGACGAGAACGTCGCCTGGAACCTGACGGCGATCCCGGCGGCCGTGCGGATCGTGCGGAACGAGGGCATCGACGTCGTGCTCACGACGTCGCCGCCGAACTCGGTGCAGCTGATCGGTGCTGCCGTCAAGCGTGCAACGGGCGCACGCTGGGTCGCCGACCTCCGCGATTCGATCGCAGCGCATCCGCACCGCAACGTCGAACGTGCAGCGGTGCGGGCGAAGGAGAAGGCGAGCGAGTCGGTCGCGCGCCTCGTCGCCCGCCACGCCGACGTGATCGTGGCCGCGTCCGACGCGATCGCCGACGAGGCGCTCGGGCTCGAGCCGGCCGGTGTCGTCACGACGATTCTCAACGGCGCCGACTTCGACGACTTCGCCGGGCTCGAGTACCGCCGGGGCGACCGCTTCCGCATCACGCACACCGGCAGCTTCTTCGGCAAGCGCGACCCGCGGCCGTTCCTGCAGGCGCTCGCCGACTCCGGCCTCGAGGACGTCGTCGCGCGCTTCGTCGGCGACTTCCGCGTGGCCGATCGCGAGTGGGCCGAGTCGCTCGGCCTCGGCGACCGGCTCGACCTGCACCCGTACGTCGCCCGCCGCGAGGCGCTTGCCCTGCAACGCGACTCCGATGCGTTGCTCCTGCTCATCCCGGAGGCCGGCGGGCGCGGCCAGGGGGTTCTCTCCGGCAAGGTCTTCGAGTATCTGGCGGCGGAGCGGCCGATCCTGGCCGCCGTCCCGCCCGACGGCGCCGCCGCGGAGCTGATCCGCGAGACGGGCGCGGGGGTGGTCGCGGCGCCGGACGACGTCCCGGCGCTGACAGCCGCGCTGACGGAGCTTCACGGTGCCTGGCACGCGGGGACGCTCGACGGCACGGCGTTGTCGCCCGAAGACCGCGAGCGGCTCGGGCGCGCCGCTCGCGTCGAGGAGCTGGCGGACGTCCTGCGAGGCTTGGCGTGAAGATCACGGGCTGGCTCTTCCTCGCGACGCTCTTCGTCGTGACGTGGGAGAAGGTCTATTGGAACGTCGCCGGCGCGGTCGGTATCGCGGACGTGCTGACGATCATGTTCCTGATCTCCTTCGCGTTCGAGTGGGGCGCGCCGCGCTTCCCGCGCACGACCGCCGTCGTGCTCGGCTTCTTCGCCCTGCTGCTCGTCATCTACCTCATCGGCTTCTTCAACATCGAGACGAAGCAGTCGCTGGACCAGTGGGGGAAGGGGATGGTGAAGTTCGCCCTGCACTTCCTCTTCCTCGCCGCGGGCGTCGCGTTCCTCGCCCGGCGACCGATCCGGTTCTACTGGCGCGCGTTGACGGCCTTCACGCTCGGGCTCGTCGCGAATAGCGCCTACGCGGTGCTCCAGCTGCTCGCGGCGCACGCCGGCGTCAACCTGGACCACCAGGTGCTGGCGCCGCTGACCGGCGGAGCGAGCTCGATCAACATCTACGGCGCGATCGGCGGGTCGACCGTCTTCAGGCCGAACGCCCTCACCGGCGACCCGAACCACCTCGCCGTGATGCTCTGCGTCCCGCTGCTGACGCTGCTGCCGGTGTACCTGCGGCTCGAGCGCGGTCACAGGCTCCGCGTGCCGCTGGCCGTCTGCCTCGCGTTCCTCTTCCTCGTGCAGCTCGCGACGCTGTCGCGCAGCGGCGTGCTCGGCGACGTCGTCGGCTTGCTGATCCTGGCGGTGCCGTACCGAGCCGCTCTGACCTCACGCGTGCTGCTCGTTCCGGCGGCCGGTGTCGCGGCCCTCCTCGCCGTGATCGTGTGGGAACGGCGCCACTACTTCGAGGTGCTCGTGCGCTCACGGATCCAGACCGGCGGCAGCTCCGAGAACGCGCACCTCGCCGTCTACAGCTTCGTCCCGCAGATCCTGCACTCGCATCCGCTGTTCGGGCTCGGGCTGAACACGTTCTCCGTCTACTACGAGTTCGTCACCGGCAAGTCGAACTGGGGGCCGCACTCGTTCTACGTCGCGCTGATCGTCGAGACGGGGCTCGTCGGCGCGTTCGCGTTCTTCGTCTTCCTGCGCTACCTGTTCGCGCGGCTCGCTGCGGCGCGCGCACTGGGGCGCCGCCTTGCCGCGGAAGGAGTCGCTCTGGCGGCGCGCGTGCGGCCGCTCGCGTGGGGGATGACGGCCGCGCTCGCGGGGACGATGGCCGCCAACCTCTTCTACCTGACGATGCAGTTCTATTACTTCTACGCGTTCGCGACGCTCGTGCTCGCGTTGCCGGTCGTGTTCGCGCGCCGCACGTGACGCGGCCGGCGACGACGCTCGCGTGGGCGACTGCCGGGCTGTTCCTCGCACTCGCGTTCATGCTCGCCGTCGTCATTCCGATTCACGCGCAGGACGCTCTGACGTTCGGCGAATGGTCGCGCCTGATCTCGCAGCACTGGCATCTGCACTACGAGGCCGCGACGCCGCAGGAGTACGGACGGCCGCTGTACTACGTGCTCCAGGGCTGGGTGTGGGGCGTGTTCGGCTTCCACGAGCCGCTCGGCCGGATCCTCAGCGGCCTCTTCTCCGTGCTGCTGCTCGGCTCGCTCGCGTGGCTCCTGCACCGCCGCGAGTGGGGCGGGCTGGCGGCGGCGCTCGGCGCGCTCGCGCTGGTCTCGATGCCGGTCTACGCGGCGCAGCTGGTGTCGGGGCTCACGGACATCCCGGTTGCGGCTCTCGTCGCCCTCGCCGGCGCACTGCTGTGGGGCCGCCGTCCCGGCGTCGGAACCGCCTTCGCCGTCGCCGTGACGTGCGCGCTGGCGATGCTGGCGAAGCCGAGCGCACTCCTCGCGCTCGTCGGGCTCGCGCTCGCGCAATTGCTCTGGGACGAGTCGTGGCGTGCGCGGCTGCTCTACCGCGTCGTGCCGGTCGCAGCGGGCATCGGGCTCGGGCTGATCTACGACGCCGTCCAGGCCGGATACGTGAAGCAGGGGCTCCGGACGTTCCTGCAGGCGGGCGTCAACACCGCGTACTACCGGCAGCTGGCCGACGCGTCGCGTCGGTACGCGCTGCTCGACGGCGCGTGGTTCGGGGACGCACTGCGGGTCGCGGCGTTCTTCGCCGTCGTCTACGCGGTGCTGCGCGTCGCCGGTGCCAGGCACCGGCCGTCTGTCGCGGCCGGCGTTCCGGTTGCGTTGCTCCTCAGCTGGCTCGGGCCGTGGCTGGCGGCGCATCGATCGGACGCGTCGGTCGGGTCGTTCCACTCCGCCGGCGCGGCGGTCGAGGCCGTCGGCATGGGCTTCTTCCTCGCCGCCGGGCTGTGGGGCTTCGGCAACGCCGTCGCCGAGCGCCGCGAGCTGCTCCAGCTCGCCGTCTGGGCCGTTCCGACCGCAGTCGCCTGGCTCGTCTACGGCGCGTACGACTTCAGGCTGCTCGCGCCGGCCTGGCCGCCGCTCCTCGCACTGATCGTCCTCGCGGCGCTTCCGGCCGCGACGGCCTTCGCGCGCCGCGGTGCGCTCGTCGCCGCGGTTCCGGTCGCGCTGTTCGCCGTCGTCGTCGCGGAGAACGCCTACAACCTCGACGGCCTCGGCAAGTCGGGCTGGAGCGAGCTCCGGCGGACGCACGACTGGCTCGACCGCGACCGGACGCGCGCGATCGTCATGCCCGCGTTCAGCCGTGCGCTCGTCGTGGCGCGCCGGCAGATGCAGCCGGGCGACGATCTCGTGTCACCCGAAGGAGCCTTCCGCTTCTTCTTCCCGGGCCACGTCGAGCAGTCGTACCCGAACAGCTGCGGGTTCTTGCATCGTTTTCGCGTCTTCGTGCTGACGACCGACGAGGGGACGCAGCACTACATGCGCGACTTCCTGCACGTGTCGCCCGACCCGGCGTTTTGGGCCGCGTGCAACGGGCCGCACCTGACGCAGCTCAGCGACGGCTCCGACGGCTACGCGGTCTTCCGGGTGCACGCCTGATGCGCGTCGGCGTCCTGACCACGTCGTATCCGCGGTACCCCGGCGACGTCGTCGGCCGCTTCGTCGCCGACGCGGTCGAGCACGTCCGCCGCCGAGGCGTCGACGTCGAGGTCGTCGGTCCCGAGCAGTTTCGCGGCTACGGCCTGACGTACGGCCACGGGGTCGCCGGCAACCTGAGGCGACGACCCTGGCTCGCGCTCTTTGTGCCGGCGCTGCTCGCGGGATACGTCCGGGCTGCACGCCGGATCGACGCCGACCTCCTGCACGCGCACTGGCTGCCCTCCGGCTGGGTGGCGGCCCGCACCGGGAAGCCGTACGTGGTGCAGGTCTGGGGAACGGACATCGAGCTCGCGCGGCGAGCGCCCGGGCTCGCACGTCCGGTGCTCCGGCGTGCGCGGCTCGTCATCGCCGCCTCGACGGCGCTCGCCGCGAGCGCCCGCGAGCTGGGCGCCGGGAAGGTCGAGGTGATTCCGAGCGCAGTCGAGCTGCCGGCCGAGGTCGGCCGCGAGGCGACACCGCCCGAGGTCCTGTACGCCGGGCGCCTGTCGCCGGAAAAGGGCGTGCTCGAGCTCGTCGACGCGGCGGCGGGGCTGAACCTCGTCGTCGCAGGCGACGGGCCGCTGCGGGCGCAGGTGCCGCAGGCGCGCGGCTTCCTTCCGCCCGACGAGCTCCAGCGTCTCTATGCACGCGCCGCGATCGTCGCGTGCCCTTCCAGGCGGGAGGGCTTCGGCGTCGCCTGCCTGGAGGCGATGGCGCACGGCCGGCCGATCGTCGCCTCGGCCGTCGGCGGGCTGAAGGATCTCGTCGTCGACGGCGAGACCGGCGTTCTCGTCCCGCCCCGCGACCCACGGGCGCTCAGAAGCGCGCTCGAGCGGCTGCTGGGCGATCGTGACCTCCGGCTCGCTCTCGGCGCGGCCGGCCGCGAGCGCGCCAGGGAGCGCTTCTCGTGGCCTGCCGTGACCGAGGCGACCATCGACGCCTACAGAATGAGCGTGTGAAGCGCGCGCTCATCACAGGGATCGGCGGCCAGGACGGCTCCTACCTCGCCGAGCTCCTGCTCGAGCACGACTACGCGGTGGCCGGGCTCGTCCGGCCGGCGTCGGGGCCGTATCCGAATCTCGAGGGGATCCTCGACCGCATCGAGCTCGTCGAGGCCGATCTGCTCGATCAGTCGTCGCTGGCGGCGGCCCTCGCCGGGTTCCAGCCGGCCGAGGTCTACAACCTCGCGTCGCCGTCGTTCGTCCCCGCGTCGTGGGAGCGTCCGGTCGAGACGGCGGAGTTCGCCGCCGTCGGGGCGACCTCGCTGCTCGAGGCCATCCGGGCGGTCGATCCGTCGATCCGCTTCTACCAGTCGTCCTCGAGCGAGATCTTCGGCGAGCCGCGCGAGACGCCACAGACGGAGGAGACCGCACCGGCTCCGGTCACGCCCTACGGTGTCGCCAAGGCGTATGCGCACTTCATCGTGCGGTCGTACCGCCGGCGGTACGGCCTCTTCGCCTGCTCCGGGATCCTCTACAACCACGAGTCACCGCGGCGGCCGCTCGACTTCCTGCCGCGCAAGGTCGCGTACGGTGCGGCTGCGATCTCGCTGGGACACGAGCACGAGCTCGTCCTCGGCGACCTCGACGCCCGCCGCGACTGGGGCTACGCCGGCGACTACGTGCGCGCGATGTGGCTGATGTTGCAGCAGGACGAGCCGGACGACTACGTGATCGCCTCGGGGCGAGACCATGCCGTGCGTGATCTCGTGCAGTGCGCGTTTGCGCACGTC
>DASSQK010000196.1:0-7152 GCA_035702555.1 Gaiellaceae bacterium
CCCAGGAAGAAGATCCCGGTCGCCGCCGAGAGCGCCCACGCGACGAGCCCGAACATGATCCAGAAGTGGTTCCAGCCCCAGTCCAGGTTCTCGATCATCCCGATCCCGAAGCCGAGCACCACGAAGGACATCACGGGGAACAGGCGTCCTGCGACGACCTCGGCCCAGTGCCCCAGCACGATCAGCTGGTCGTCGTCGTTCGCGACCTCCGCCAGCAGCGCGCAGATCGTGAGGAAGATCCCGCCGCCGACCCAGATCACGGCTGCGCCGACGTGGAACATCTTGAAGACGGTGTACCACTGCGAGTCCGCAGCGAACACGATGAAGACGACTACGAGCGCGATCGCGATGACGGTCGTGACGACGAGCGACGTGCGACGTCGTTGCGCGTCGGGGGGTGCAGCCGCAACCTGGTCCATTGAGCCTCTCTCGGTTGAACGGTCCCCCTCGCGAGGAGCCTAGCGCCCTCAGGCGACGGCGACCACCCGCTCCTCGCCGGTCCCGCGGTACTCGTCGCCGAGCTTCTCGCGCAGCGTCCGCTCGAGCTCCCCGCTCGCCTCGAGCTCCTCGACGATGTCCGCGCCGCCGACGAGCTCGCCGCGCACGAACACCTGCGGGATCGTGGGCCAGCCGGAGATCGCCGAGAGCTCTGCGCGGATCTGCGGGTCGGGGAGGATGTCGACCGCCGTCACGGGCGCGCCCGCCCGGCGCAACGCCTCGAGCGCCCGGTGGGAGTTGCCGCACATCACGAACTGCGGTGTGCCCTTCATGAAGAGCGCGACGTCCTCGGCGTCGATGATTCCCTTGATCTGGTCGTGGAGCTCGGTCACGTGGTTCCTTTCGTCTTGATTCGCAACTCGTGAATCGTGCCATCCGCGAGCGGGGTGGCGAGGGCGTCGTAGACGAGCCGGTGCTGCTCGACGAGCGAGAGGCCGTCGAAGCGCGCGCTCGACACGGTCACCTGGAAGTGGTCGCCCCCGCCGGTGCGGTCCTCGACGGAGACCTCATCGCCCGGGAAGGCGGCCTCGAGGAGGTCAACGAGCGTTCGAACGGCCATGCGCGAGGTATTCGAGCAGGTCGGAGCGCGTCAGCATCCCCGTGGGCGTCCCGCGGGTCGCGACGACCACGGCCGGGCTGCCGCCGCTGAGCGCGGCGAAGACCTCGTCCAGCGACTCCTCCGCCTCGACCGCCGCGAGCGGCGGCTGCATCGCGGCCGCGACCTCCTCGTTGAGCGCGTCCGGGTTGCGGAAGACGAGGTCGAGCAGGCCGCGCTCCTGCAGCGAGCCGACCACGTCCGCGAGCGAGCCGCCCGAGTCGTGCCGCATCACCGGCAGCTGGGAGATCGAGTACTCCCGAAGCAGATCGATCGCGGCGCCGACCTTCTGGTGCGACGCGATCGTGATCAGGTCGGGCGAGGCGCCGTTGCGCTGCTTGAACGCGAGCACCTCGCGGACCCGCGGGGTCGGCTCGCCGCGCTCGAGGAAGCCGAGCTCGATCAGGTAGTTGTCGTCGAAGAACTTCGACAGGTAGGCGCGTCCGCCGTCGGGGAAGAGCGTGACTACGGTCTTGCCGGGGCCGAGCTCCTTCGCGATCTCGACCGCCGCCCACCCCGCGGTCCCGCCGGAGCCGCCGACCAGTAGGCCCTCCTCGCGCGCGAGCCGGCGCGCGGTCAGGAACGAGTCGCGGTCGGAGACCGTCACCCAGCGGTCGACGAGCGACGGGTCGAATGTCTCGGGGTAGAAGTCCTCGCCGATCCCCTCGACGAGGTACGGGTGCTGCTTCTCGGGGCCGGCCGTGTAGATCGAGCCCTCAGGGTCGGCGCCGACGATCGTCACGTCCGGGTTCTGTTCCTTCAGGTAGCGCGCGGTGCCGGTGATCGTGCCGCCGGTGCCGACCGCGATCACGAGCGCGTCGAGCTCGCCGCCGGTCTGCTCCCAGATCTCCGGGCCTGTCGTCTCGTAGTGCGAGCGAGGGTTCGCCTCGTTGCGGTACTGGTCCGGCTTGAACGCGCCGGGGATCTCCTCGGCCAGCCGGTCGGAGACGGAGTAGTAGCTCTCGGGCGAATCCGGCTCGACGGCATAGGGGCAGACGATCACCTCGGCGCCGAAGGCCTTGAGCAGCGAGATCTTCTCGCGGCTCATCTTGTCGGGCATCGTGAAGATGCAGCGGTAGCCGCGCAGCGCGGCGACGATCGCGAGCCCGGTGCCCGTGTTCCCGGAGGTCGGCTCGACGATCGTGCCGCCGGGCTCGAGCTTCCCGTCGCGCTCGGCCGCGTCGACCATCGTGATCGCGATGCGGTCCTTGACCGACCCGCCGGGGTTGAGGAACTCGAGCTTGCCGAGCACGGTCGCGGCGCCGTCGGGGACGACGTTCTGGAGCCGGACCAGCGGCGTCCGGCCGACCAGCTCGAGCAGCGTCGGGTACTCGCGCGCCACGCGGGAAGCGTAATCCCTAGACCGCTGCGTGCACGGGCTCGCCCTCGGGGACCTCGACCTTCCCGCCCGGGATGAGCACGAGAGCCGCCAGCGCGCCGACCACGGCGACCGCGATCAACGCCCAGAACGCCCACTGGTACCCGGAGGTGAAAGCCTCGGCCGGCGTGTGTCCGGTCTTCAGGAGGTTCTTCGAGTGCGAGATGAAGATCGTCGAGGCGACGGCGACGCCGATCGCGCCGCCGATTTGCTGGTTCGTGTTGATCAGTCCGGAGGCCAGCCCGGCCTGCTGCGGGGCGACCTGCGCCAGCGCGGCGATCGTCACCGGGACGAACGAGAACGCCAGCCCGAGCGCGAAGGTGATGTACGCGGGGAGCAGGTCGGGCCAGTAGTGGCCGTCGACCGGGATCTGGGTGTACCAGCCCATGGACGCGGCCAGGACGAGCAGCCCGATCACGATCACGGGCCGCGGCCCGAAACGCGTCGTGAGCGCCTGCGCGACGCCCGCCCAGATGACCGTCGTGCCGGCGGTCGCGAGGAAGGTGACGCCGGTCTTCAGGGCCGACCAGCCGAGCACCTCCTGCACGTAGAGCGTCAGGACGAAGAAGTTGGCGAAGATCACCGCCCCGAGCAGGAAGCCGACGATGTTCGCTCCGAGCAGGGAGCGGATCTTGAAGATGCTCAGGGGCACGAGCGGCGCCTTGCTGCGCATCTCGATCGCGATCGAGACCACGTCGAGCACGGCGGAGACGATCAGGAGCAGGATCGTCCGCGTGGAGCCCCAGCCGACGTCCGGCGCCTTCGAGACCGCGTAGACGAGGATCGCGAGGGCGCTCGTGATCGTGATCGCGCCGGCGGCGTCGAACTCGCGGTGGCCGAGGTCGGCGCGGCTCTCCGGGACGAACCGCAGCGTCAGCAGGAACACGATCGTGCCGACGGGGACGTTGACCCAGAAGATCCATTCCCAGCCGAGGTACTTCGTCAAGATCCCGCCGAAGAGGACCCCTGCCGCGGCGCCCGAGCCGCCCAGGGCGCCCCAGATGCCGAGGGCCTTGTTGCGCTCGGCGCCCTCCTCGAAGGTGGTCGTCACGATGGACAGTGCGGCGGGCGAGATGATCGCGGCGCCGAGGCCCTGAACCGCGCGGGCGGCGATGAGGACGCCGGCGCTGTTGGCGAGGCCGCAGACGAGCGATGCGGCCGTGAAGATGATCAGGCCGACGATGAAGATGCGCCGCCGGCCGAGCAGGTCGGCCATGCGCCCGCCGAGCAGGAGGAAGCCGCCGAAGGTGATCGCGTAGGCGGTGAGCACCCACTGCACCGTGGTCTCGGCGACGTTGAGGTCGCGCTGGATCGACGGGATCGCGACGTTCACGATCGCGACGTCGAGGACGGTCATGAAGAAGGCGGCGCCCACGATGGCGAGCGTCAACCAGCGGCGGTCTGGGGCGTGGCTCATCTTCCTCCCTCGGGTCTCGGGGTCGTTACCGTGCGCCAACGAGGCTCGGCTGCGGCCCATTTCCTCCCAGACCCCGCCGCCCTCCGCGCCAGCGTACCGCGGTCACGGTTTCGCGACAAAGGCGTCACCCACCCGCGCGCCGCCCGGCGTTACGGTGTCCTCGGGGGAAAGCACGCGGGGGTTCCCCCGGGGGACGGGGTTCTCGCGCACGCGCGAGAGCAAGGGTTTCCGGGCAGTCCGGCCGCTTCGTGCGAGAGGATTCCGGCGTGGCAAGCGACTGCTCGGCCGCGGCGGACGGCATGGCGTGCCGTCCCTGACGCTCGCGCCCGCCGTTTCTCGGCGGGCGCGGCTCGCCGTGGCGGGGCTCGTGCTCGCCCTCGCCGCGGCTGCGAGCGCGGTCGCCGGCCACGGCCGCACCGCCTCCGACTGCGCGCCGCTCCGCGCGGCGCCGGCGTACGTCGACGGCGTCTACGCCGCCCTCGCGGCAAAGGAGGACGTCTGGGGCGACCAGGTCGTCGCCTCGCAGCCGGGGCCGACCTACGACGAGGTGCGCGGCCGCCTGCACCCGCTGCTGCACGTCGGCCGGCCCGCAGGGCTCAAGCCGACCCGCCTCACGGACTCGGGCGTCTACTACCTGCCCTTCGGCCAGCCGCGCGGACGGAGCAGCACCCGCGCCGTCGACCTCCACGTTGCCGACGGCAGCCAGATCGTCTCGCAGCTCGCGAACGGGCCGCGCCTGACCGTCTCCGTGGGCCAGCGCGGCACGGAGCGCTACGGCTCCTGCCTGGCGCGGCTCGACACGCCCCGGCTCGCGCAGGGCTACCTCCCGATCCTCGAGACCTCGTACGTCGACGCGGACGGCGTGCGCTACCGCCAGGAGTCGTTCGCGGCGCGGATCCCGCAAACCTCCGTGCTCGTCAGCTTCGTGCGGGTGAGCGTCGACCCGCGTGGGACGCGGGTGCGGAAGGCGCTCGTCCGCTTCACCGTCTCCGACCGCCACCTGATCCGCGCCGGAAGGCAGCTCCGGCTCGGCCGCCGCGCGCGGCTGGTCTTCGCCAGGGGCGCGCGGCGCGACGGCCGCTCCGTCGTCTTCGCCGCTGCCCGGCCGCGGGTCGTCTACGCCGCGTGGCTGAACGAGCCGCGCAGGACGCGCCCGTTCCGGCTCGGCCGCACCGCCTACGAGCGCGCGCGCCGCTCGGTCGCCGGCTACTGGGCGCACCGCCTCGCCGCCGCCGGCGAGATCGTCGTCCCGGAGCAGCGCGTCTACAACGCCGAGCGGAATCTCCTCATCCAGAACCTGCTCATGTCGTGGCGCTACAGCCTCGGCAACTCCTACGAGCGCTTCTCGTGGGAGCTGATCGACGTCGCCGAGGTGATGGGCGCCTACGGCTACCGGGGCGTCGAGCGCGCGATCCTCGAGGCTGCGCGCGGCGCGCCGACCTTCTTCCCCAACCGCGCCGCGGGCGAGCGGATGACCGGGTCGGCCGACTACTTCCGCCGCTACGGCGACCGCGCCTACGTCGCCGAGGTAACGCCGAAGTTCCGCAGCGTGCTCCGGTCGTTCGACCGCCAGCTGCGCCGCGGCAAGGCCGGGCTGCTCGCGCGCGAGCGGTACGGGGCCGACATCGCCGGCCCGATCTACGGGCTGCACGCGCAGGTGCTCGCGCTGCAGGGGCTGCGGGGAATGGCCGCGGTGTGGGCGCGGACGGGCTATCCGCGGCTGGCGTACGGGGCCGCAGACGTGGCCGCGCGGCTCGAGACGGGCCTGCGGGCCGCCGTCGCCGCCGCGAAGCGGACGCTGCCCGACGGCTCGGTGTTCGTTCCGGTCGCGCTGGTCGACGGACAGGAGCAGCCGTACGACAAGCTGACGCTCTCGAAGCGCGGCAGCTACTGGAACCTCGTGATGCCGTATGTGTTGGCGTCGGGGTTCTTCCGGCCGCACAGCTCGGATGCCCTCGGCCTGCTGCGCTACCTCCGCAACCACGGCTCGCGCTTCCTCGGGCTCGTCCGCTTCAGCCCGCACACCGGCGTGACGAACCCCGGCTACGAAGGGCCGGGATCGGACGACGTCTACGGCACCAACGTCGCCCGCTTCCTCGCCGACAACGACCAGCCCGACCAGCTGCTGCTCAGCCTCTACGGGAAGCTGGCCGCCGGGATGACCGAGAACACGTTCGTCTCGGGCGAGGGTTCGACGATCGCGCCGGTACGCGGCCGCTACTACCGCTCGATGCACCGGCCGCCGAACAGCGCGAACAACGCGTTCTTCCTCGAGGCGCTGCGCTTGACGCTCGTGCACGAGACGACCGACGCGAGCGGCTCGCCGCGCGGGCTCGAGCTCGCGTACTCGACTCCGCGCGCGTGGCTCGAGCCCGGCAAGCAAGTCGACGTGCGCCGCCTCCAGACGGGCTTCGGGCCGCTCTCGTACTCGATCGACGCCGGGCCGACGGCGGTCCGCGTCGCGCTCGACGTCCCCGCGGGCCTCACCGGGCCGCTACGCCTGCGGCTCCGTCTGCCCGCGGGCCAGCGGCTCGGCGCGGTCACGGTCGGCGGCCGGCCGTTCGACCGCTTCGCCGATCCGGAGACGATCGACCTGACCGGCCTGACCGGGCACGTGGACGTCGTCGCGGCGCGTACCGCCGCGGCCGCGGCTGTCGCGCACCGTTAGTGCCGGAAGTGGCGGCGGTTCGTGAAGACCATCGTCGCGCCCGCGCGCTCGACGGCCTCGACCACCTCTGAGTCGCGCTTCGAGCCTCCGGGCTGGATCACGCCGGTGACGCCGGCGGCGAGCGCGAGCTGCGGCCCGTCGGCGAAGGGGAAGAACGCGTCCGACGCCATCACCGCGCCGGCCGTCTCGTGTCCGTGCTCGCGCGCCTTGTCCAGTGCTATGCGGACGGCGTCGACGCGGCTCATCTGGCCCGCGCCGATCCCGATCGTCCGCAGGTCGCGCGCGAGCACGATCGCGTTCGAGGTGACGTGCTTGCAGACGCGCCAGGCGAACAGCAGGTCGCCCCAGGCCATCTCGGTCGGCGCGCCGCAGACGACCTCCATCCCCTCGCGGTCCTCGACGTCGGCGTCGCGCTCCTGGACGAGCATGCCGCCGAGCACGCGCTTGTAGTCGCGCTCTCCGGGGTTCGTGAGCCGCCGCTCGCGGTCCTCGAGGATCCGCGTCGCCGGCTTGCGCGTCAGCGCCTCGAGCGCCCCGTCGTCGTAGCCCGGCGCGAACAGCACCTCGACGAACTGCTCCGCCAGCCGCTCGCCGAG
>DASSQK010000197.1:0-3309 GCA_035702555.1 Gaiellaceae bacterium
TCGTCGTCATCCTCCTCGTCGCGAAGGCGGCCGCCTACGGCATCTGTCTCGGGTGCGGCTTCCGCGGCGGGCCGGTGTTCCCCGCGATCTTCCTCGGCATCGGGCTCGCCGAGCTCGCGCACGTGTGGTTCGACGTCTCGCCGACGCTCGCGGTCGCCGTGGGAGCCGCCGCCGGGATGGCCGCCGGCACGCGGCTGCTGATCACCTCGACGCTGTTCGCGTCGCTGCTCGTCGGCTCCGCCGGGCTGGACGCGGTCCCCGCCGCCGTGCTCGCGGCCTGCGCCGCCTGGCTGACGGTGCAGGCGCTCGACCGCCGCGCCACGGCGCGGGACGAGGCCGCGGCGGGTTTGCCTCTCGCCGACCCGGGCTAGAAGCCGGGCATGCCGCCGCGGGCCCTCTGGACCGGCTCGATTACGTTCGGCCTCGTCAACGTGCCGGTGCGGCTCTTCAGCGCCGTCTCGGAGCACAAGCTGCACTTCCGACTCGTCCACGAGCCCGACGAGAGCCCGATCGGCTACCAGAAGATCTGCAAGCTCGAGGGGAAGCCGGTCCCGGACAAGGAGATCGTCAAGGCCTTCGAGTACCGCAAGGGCGAGCTCGTCCACATGGACGACGAGGACTTCGAGGCCGCGCGGGTCGAGGGCTACCGCACGATCGACATCACCGACTTCGTCCCGTACGAGCAGATCGACCCGATCTACTTCGCGCACACGTACTACGTCGCGCCGCAGGACGGGTCGGAGAAGGTCTACGCGCTGCTCGTCCAGGCGATGGAGCGCTCGGAGCTCGCCGCGATCGCGAAGTTCGTCATGCGCGACCGCCAGTACCTCGGCGCGCTGCGCGTGCGCGAGGGGGCGATCGCGCTCGAGCAGCTCCACTTCGCGGACGAGGTTCGCCCGGTCGAGGAGATCCGGCCCAGGCGCGAGCGCGTCGACAAGCGCGAGCTCGAGATGGCCGAGCAGCTGATCGACAGCTTCGGCGGCGACTGGGATCCCGGGAAGTACCGCGACACCTACCGCGACGTGCTCTGCGAGGTGATCGAGGCGAAGCGCAAGGGCAAAGAGGTGCACGCTGCGGCCGAGCCGGAGGAGGAGCGGCCGACCGACCTGCTCGAGGCGCTGCGGAGAAGCGTGGAGGCCTCGAAGGGCGGGCGCCGGCCGAGCCGCGACGGCGCGCGGGGCGACGGGCTCGATGACCTGCCGAAGACCGAGCTCGAGAAGCGGGCGCGCAAGGCGGGGATCGAGGGCCGCTCGAAGATGAGCAAGGACGAGCTCGTCGAGGCCCTCCGCACCGCCGCGTAGGCGTCGTATCCTCTCGACCGGTGGACGTGGAGCCGGAGCTCGACCGTCTCTACCAGCTGCCGCCCGGCGAGTTCACGGCGGCGCGCGACGAGCTGGCGGGGCGCCTGCGCGCAGAGGGCGAGCGCGACGGGGCGGAGGAGGTTAAGAAGCTGCGCAAGCCGACCGCCGCGGTCTGGCTCGTCAACCGCCTGGCGCGCGAGCGGGAGCTGGACGTCCAGCGGCTGGCGAAGGCGGGCCAGGCGCTGGGGTCGGGCCGGTCGGCGGACGATTTCGCCGCGGCCCGCGACGAGGAGCAGCGAGCGCTCGAGCGGCTCCACGAGGGGGCCCGGGAGCTCGCGGAGCGGGAGGGCATCGGGACGCCTTCGGTCGAGCGCGCGACGCAGACCCTGCGCGCGGCGTCGCTCACCGACGAGGGCAGGAGCCTGCTCAAACGGGCCCGCCTGACCGAGGAGCTGCAGCCGCCGGGCTTCGAGGCGTTGACCGGCGCTCCGCCCCAGCGCGCACAGCGCAAGCCGGCGAAGCAGGCGAAGCCGGATGCCCGGGCCGAGCGGAAGGCCGCGCTCGCGGAGGCCCGCGAGGCGGTGCGCCGGCTGAAGGCGCGGGAACGCGACCTGCGCTCGGCCGCTCGCGCGGCGGCGCGCGACGCCGACCGCGCCGAGGCCGAGGCGGCACGTCTACGAGGAGAGGCGGACGCGGCGCAGGCGGCTGTGGACGAGGCCGCGGCCGAGCTCGCGCGCGCCGAGGCGCAGCTCGAGAAGCTTCGCTAGCCTGGGAGGGGGATCGCCCCGAAGGTCGAAGACGCGACACATGTCCGATCAGACCATCGCCCGTGACCTCACGCTTCTGGCGACAGAGGTCGACTCGCTCGAGAAGGCGCTCGTGCTCGCGAAGACCGAGCAGGCGCACGAGTCCGAGCGCCGCAAGCGCGCGGACGCACAGGCCGAGAAGCTCCGGCAGGAGCTCCGTCACGCCCGCCGCCGCGCGAAGGCGGCCGAGCGCGAGCTGGCCAGGCTCAGCGCAGGGGTCGGCGCGAACGAGCACCGCGCCGAGACGACGCAGCGCGGCTTGCGCGAACAGCTCGACCAGGCGGAGCAGCGGAACAAGATGCTCCAGCACGAGGTGGAGCGCGTCGAGGCGGAGCGCCACGCCCTGCAGGAGAATCTGCGCGAGGTGCTGGCAAATCTGCGCCACGCCGCCCGCGAGGCTCGCCCGTCGGGCACCCTCGCGCGCGAGGTCGACGACGTCACCCTCGTCTCGGCCCGGCCGCGCGACGTCGGCTGGTAAGTCGCCCGCGATGAGTTCGCACCGCTAGCCCGGTCTTCACCTCCGGACGGTCGAACCGAGCCCGGGAGGTGGAGCGATGGCGAAGGTGCTGGCAGCGATCACGACGTCGGTCGACGGCTACGTCGCCGGTCCCGACGACGGTCCCGGCAAGGGGCTCGGCGACGGTGGCGAGCGACTGCACTACTGGGTCTTCGGCGGGCCGTGGACCTATGAGGACGGCCCCGGCGGCGAGGCCACGGGCGAGGACGCGGCCTGGCTCGGAGAGCTGAGGTCGCGCGTGGGCGCGGTGGTCGGCGGCCGCCGGACCTACGAGGCGGCGGAAGCCTGGGGCGGCGAGAACCCGTGGCCGGTGCCGTTCTTCATCGTCACGCACCGCCCCGAGGAGGAGCCGGAAGGAGGGGCGTTCACGTTCGTCGGGGGCGTGCGAGAGGCCCTCGAGCGGGCGGCGGAGGCCGCGGGCGACAAGGACGTGCACGTGATGGGCGGCGCGGAGGTCATTCGCCAGGCGCTCGAAGAGGGTCTCGTCGACGAGCTGACGATCATCGTCGCACCGGTCGTGCTCGGCGGCGGGAAACGGCTGTTCGAGGGCTTCACGGCCTCGCTCGCGCTCGAGCAGCTCGGCGTGGAGCAGTCGCCGCTCGCGACCTTCCTCGAGTACCGCGTGAAGCGCTAGAGCCGGCGGGATCGACCATGATGCCGCGGTGCGACGCGGCGAGCTCCTCCT
>DASSQK010000198.1:0-8052 GCA_035702555.1 Gaiellaceae bacterium
TTCGGGATCGCGGTCGCCGGCACCGGCGGCCCGCTGTTGCTCGTCGGCGGGATTCCGCGCACGGGCATCGCGCTGCTCGCCTTCGGGCTGATCGGCTTCGCGAACATCATCTGCGACGTCAGCGGCTTCACGATCCTGCAGCGCGGGACGCCGAGCGAGGTGCTGGCGCGCGTGTTCGGCGTGCTGCACAGCCTCATCTACGCGGCGGTGGCGGCCGGCGCCGTCCTCGCGCCGGTGCTCGTGAACGCCTTCGGCGCGCGCTGGACGCTGGTCGTGGTCGGCTCGGTGCTGCCGATCCTGGCGGTCGTCACCCATGCGAGCCTGTCCAGGCTGGACACCGCGCCGGCCGACCCGCAGCGGCTCGAGCTGCTCCAGACGATCCCGATCTTCGCGCCGCTCTCGCCGCCGGTGCTCGAGCCGCTCGCCGTCGCCCTCACGCCCGTGAACGCCTCGGCGGGCGAGGAGATCGTCCGCCTCGGCGACCACGGCGACCGCTTCTACATCGTCTCCTCCGGCGAGGTCGAGGTGCTCGTGGACGGTAAGCCCCCGATCCGCGAAGGGGCGGGCTCCTACTTCGGCGAGATCGCGCTCCTGCGCGACGTGCCGCGCACCGCGACGGTTCGAGCCGCGACCGACGTCGAGCTGTACGCGCTCGACCGCGACGACTTCCTGCCGGCCGTCACCGGCCACTCGGGGAGTGTCCAGGCCGCCGAATCGGTCATCGGCACCCGTCTCGGCATGTCGACCGTGTAAAGGGTTTATTAGGCGGTTTACGGTTTTCGGGACCGGGTTAGTACCGCTTTCGAACCGTAAGAATCGCACTACGAACCGCAGGGGGCTCACCTATGAAGAAGCTTCTAGTTCTGCCTCTGCTTGCCCTGGGGTTGGCTGCCGCCGCTCCGGCAAGCGCCGACGACTTCAACGCGTCGATCACGCCGAGCGGGTTTCCGCCGCTGATCAGCATCCAGAACGGCGACCGCGTCGTGTGGAAGAACGACGACGCGGTCAACCGGCAGATCGTCGCCGACGACAACACCTGGAAGTCGCCCGTCCTGAAGCCTGGCGAGAGCTGGGCGCGGATCTTCCGCCAGGGCGGCGTCTTCAAGTACCACGGCGCCTTCAAGGCGAACCAGCACGGGACGGTCGAGGTTGCGTCCTCCCGCGTCGTCCTGATGCGCCAGAGCGCGAGGACGGTGTCGATCTCCCGCTCGGTGCGACTGCAGGGCTCGGTCTCCAAGCCCGGCGCCGACGGCGAGGTCGTGAGCATCGAGGCCAAGCCGTTCGGCACGTCGACCTTCGACGAGGTCGCCCGCACGGCCACGAAGAACGGCGTGTGGCAGGTGCTGGTGAAGCCGCGCCGCAACACCGTCTACCGCGCGGTGTGGCAGAACGTGCCGAGTGACGAGCACCTGGTCAACGTCAAGCCGCTCGTCCGGCTGAAGCAGCTCGGGCGGAGGCTCTTCACGATCGCCGTGAAGGCCGACACGACGCTCGTGCGCCACCGCGTCGTGCTCCAGCGCTTCAACAAGCGCACGCACCACTGGCGCTCGTTCGCGGCGGTGAGGCTGACCCGCTTCACGGCCTCGTCCCAGCTGTACACCTCGACCGGGCACTTCCGGGCGACGTTCCGCCACGGGACGATCATCCGGGCCCTGATCACGAAGCGGCAGGCGCTGCCGCTGATGTACGGCCCGGCCTGGAGCCGCGCGCTCCGCGTCTAGCCGGATTGCGAGGGCCCGGCCACGCCGGTTAGAGTCACGGCGTGGCCGGGCCCTCCTCCGAACTGCTCCACCGCGTTCCGCTCTTCGCCGAGCTGAAGCCGAAGGAGCTCGACAAGCTGAGCAGCTCCTTCAAGGAGCGCAAGTTCGCCGAAGGCGAGGACGTCACCAGCGAGGGCGAGAGCGGGGGCGGCGGCAGGTTCTTCGTGATCGCCGACGGCGAGGCGGTCATCAGCGTCCACGGCGAGGAGCGAGGCCGGCTCGGGCCGGGCGACTACTTCGGCGACGTGGCGATGATCGACCGCGGCGAGCGCACGGCGACGATCCACGCGGCCTCCGAGCTCACGTGCTACAGCCTCACCTTCTGGGACTTCCGCCCGCTCGTCGAGACCGACGCGCGCATCGCCTGGCCGCTGCTGCAGGCGATGGCGAAGCGGCTACGCGCCGCCGAGTCCGAGACCTAGCCGCTCCAGGTCCTCGCGCGCCTGCGCGGGATCGCCGCTGAGCGCGAGCGCCTCGACGCCGTCCTCGACACGGCCGCCGAAGAGGACGCAGCGGACGCCGAGCTCCGCGCACGCGGCCACCGCTTCCGCAGGCGCCTTGCCGTCGAAGGTAGTGCGGTCGACGGTGCCCTCGCCGGTGACGACGAGGTCGGCCGGCGCCGCCCGCTCCCGGAAGCCGATCGCCTCCAGCACGTAGGGCGCGCCCGGGACGAGCCGCGCGCCGAGCGATGCGAGCGCCGCTCCGAGGCCGCCGGCCGCGCCGGCGCCGACCAGGTCGGCGAACGGCGGGAGGTGGCGCGTAAACCGCTCTTCCAGCTCGGCGACGTCGTCGGCGAGGGCGCCCTTCTGCGGCCCGAAGAGCCCCGGCGCCTGGGCGAGCGTCGCGCGCACGTCGCAGAGTGCCACCGTCGGCCCCGGCAGCCGGTCGAGCACCTCGAGCAGGCCGGCGCCGCCGTCCATGGTCGCGGTGCCGCCGAGGCACACCAGCAGCCGCGGACACTCGCCGACGAGCGCGATCAGCTCGCCGAGGCCGCGGCTCGAGGCCGCGCGTACGTCGAGCCGCGACGGGTCCAGCGGCACGACCTCCGCGCTCTCGACCACGACCGTCCCGTCGTCCAGCTCCCGTACCGGCGCCTCGCGCTCGCGGCCGAAGGCGTCGTGCACGCGCTCGGCTCGCACGACCTTCGCGCCCAGCACCTCGGCCGTCCCCTCGCCGCCGTCGGCGAGCGGCAGCTCCTCCGCGTCCGCGCCGGCGCGCCTCAGGCCCCGGGCGAGCGCGGCGGCCGCCTCTCCCGCCGAGAGGACGCCCTTGAGGCTAGCCGGGGACGCGAGCGCGCGCATCGGCGCCGTCGGCGCGGGCGGCGTCGTCCTCCTCGCGCGGCTCCTTCGGCACCTCGGCCTCCTCGGCGCCCGGCATCCGCCGCAGCATCGCGAACGACAGCCCCTCGCGCGCAAGGAACATCAGCCCGACCCCCACGCCGACCGAGGCCTCGATCGCCTGCAGCCCGAAGCCGAACGCGAGCGCCGTGCCGGTCGCGACCCCGTACGAGCGCAGCGGCAGCGCGACGACGGCCTGCAGCAGGCCGATGTTCCCGGGCCAGAGCGGGAAGAGCGTCGCCACGTTCATCAGCAGGAGCACGAGCCCCGCGGCGGGCGCCGGCGCGTGGATGTCGAACGCGCGCATCGTCGTGTAGACGGCGAAGAACTGGAAGAGCCAGCCGGTGCACTGGAAGAGGATCGCCACCGCCGCAGGCCCCGGCGCGTGTAGCACGCCGAGCCCGTACCGCGCCATCGTGAGGAGCCGCCGCACGGGGCCGACCTCGTCCACCACGGACTGGTGATGCCGCCGCGCGCTCGCGAAGGCGAACGCGAACAGGCCGAGGCCGACCGCGCCGACGACCACGAGGCTGCTGATCGCCCAGTGCGGGATCTTGGCCGTCGCGAGGACGTAGAGGATGAGGCCGACGACCGGGACGAGGTCGAAGAGCCGGTGGACGAACACCGTTCCCATGAGCGCCGCCCAGATGCCGTTCGGCCGCCGCCCCTGGAGACGGAGCTTGCGCGTGAGCACCGCGACGCGGGCCAGCTCTCCGATCCGCCCCGGGAGCACCGCGTTCGCGAACAGCCCCACCGAGAAGGCGGAGAAGACGAGCTCGAAACGCGGGTGCGGCGGCTCGATCGCCTGCTTGATGACCGTGTTCCACGCAAGCGCGCGCGCGACCACCGAGAGCAGGTTCAGCCCGATCGCGACGACGACCCAGTACCACTTGACCGCGTCGAAGGCGTGCCAGACGGCGCCCCAGTCGGGCCCGCGCCACCACACGAGCGCCACGAGGCCGGCCGCGGCGACGACCACGGCCACCACCCGCCAGACCGGCGATCGGACGATGTGCAGCAGGCGGTTCACACGAGCCCTCGGTAGATCTCCTCCAGCCGGCGGGCGATGTCGTCCCAGGAGTAGCGCTCCTGCGCGACCCGCCGCGCGGATGCGCCGAGCCGCTCGCGCCGCGGCTCGTCTTCGAGCAGCGTCGCGACCGCGTCCGCCAGCGCCTCGGGATCCCCCGGCGGGACGAGGAGGCCCGTCTCGTCGGTCATGACGTCACGGTACCCGCCGATGTCGGAGGCAACCACGGGAGTCGCGCAGGCGAAGGCGCGCGTCAGCACCATGCCGAAGCTCTCACCGCCGAGCGACGGGGCCACGAGAGCCTTCGCGCCCAAGAGCTCCTCGGTGAGGTCGTCCTGGCTGAGGAACCCGAGCGCGTCGATGCCGGCCCCGTCGACCCCGGCCTGCTGCAGCCCGAGCCTCACCATCAGCGGGTCGGCGCCGACGAGTCGCAGCCGCGCACCGGTGCGCCGGTGGATCTCCGGCCACGCGCGGAGCAGAACCGGCATGCCCTTCCGCCGGTCGTGGCGCCCGACGAAGACAACCCGGCTCTCACGGCCGCCCGCCTCGGCGTGCTCCGGGATCAGGACCCCGTTCGGGATCACGTCGAACTCGCCGCCGATCCAGCGCGACGCCGACTCGCGCGCCGCGTCGGAGACCGCGATGCGCCGGTCGATGCGTTCCATCAGGAACCCCCACGCCTTCAGCCCGGCGTGCATCCAGCCGAGCCCGCCGGAGGCGTGGAAGGTCGCGACGATCGGACAGCGCGCCCAGGCCATCACCGCGGTGCAGATCACCGGGGTCATCGGCTCGTGCAGGTGCACCACGTCGAACCGCTCTCGCTCGAGCACGCGCTTGACCTTCGGCACGGCGCGGGGGCTGAGGACGATGTTCGGCAGCGAGCCGTTGGCCGGCACGATCACCGAGCGGCCGACCGGGATCACGTGATCCGGCGGCTCGCCGTGGCGCCCGTGCCTCGGATGCAGCACCCGGGTGAAGCTCCCCGGCGGATCGTTGCCGATGATGGTCCGCGTCTCGACCCCGAGCCGCTGCAAAGCCTCCGCCTGGAGCTCGGAGTGCTCGAGCACGGCCCCCCAGTAGGACCACGAGTACGGGACGACTATGCCGACCTTCATCGCCGCGGCGATTTTGACGGTTCAGCTTGCCGGTGAGCCCGGACCTGCGCGTGTAGGAGCTCGAGTTAGACGCGCAAGCAGGTGAAAACAGGCCGCGACGCGCGCAGCCCTACGAGCCTTCGTCGGCCTTCGCGGCCTCGCCGTCGTCACTCGGCTGGCTCAGCTCGGTCTGGAGAAGGCCGGAACGGAAGCCCATCAGCACGACCTCGAGGCGGGAGTGGGCGCCCGTCGTGCGCAGCAGTGCGCGAATGTGGTTCCGCGCTGTCTCCTCCGCGACGCCCAGCCTGCGCGCGATCTGCGGCGTCTCCAGCCCCTCGGCGAGCAGGCGGAGGACCTCGAGCTGCCGCGGCGTGAGGTCGTCCAGCACCGACTTCTCGCTCGTCGTCCGCGCCAGAGGAACCGCGACTCCGAAGATGCCGACCACCCGGTCGTCGCGGCGCAGGGGCGCCGAGCTGAAGCGCATCGGGACCCGACCGCCTTCGCGGTCGATGACGACCATGTCGAAGATCTGCGTCGACACCTGTCCGACGACCTTGCGCGTGAAATTCGTGCGCGCGAGCTGGCGGTGCTCGGGCGCGACGCGCTCCAGGAACGGCGTGCCGCGGAGGTCGCCGAAGATGTCCACCAGCGCGCGGTTGACCCACGAGAACCGGCCGTCGCGGTCGATCACGTACGCGGGCGCCGCCAGATCGGCGACGGCCCCCGGAAGATCGAGTGTGACGAGATCGTTCGGTGTCATCAGCTTGGCATCTGTCGAAGTTGGCCCCGGTAGCAGAAGGCCTACCGACCGCCCCGCCGCGGGCGGCCGGTAGGCAAGTAGCGCGAGCCGGACGAGGTTCCCGTGGCACCGCCGCGGAGGCGGCCGCGGGGGGGAAGGTGTGGGCACACCTGCCGACTCGTGCGTGGGATCGAGCTTGGCAGGCAGGCGTACCGCCTGTCATGACCCGCGTGGGTTAAGTCGCGATCCGCGCTCCACCGGGGGTGAGCAGCCATCGTCCCGGGAAGGGTAGGGACGGCGCTGCCGCCGGTGGCGGAGGAAGGCGCACACCACAAGCGCGGCCTTGCCCTCTCGGGGAGCGGGCACCATGCCGCCTTCTGCCTCCCTGCGGGTCAAGAGCCCTCGGCCGCGCGAACCGGCTCTAGACTCGCACCATGATCGAAGGAGGCCTCGCAGAGCTCCACACGCACCTCGGGGCGTCGGTCGCCTCCGAGATCATGTGGAGCCTCGCGCACGAGCAGGGCATCGCGCTGCCCGTGAAGGACTACTGGGAGTTCGACCGCCTCGTCACGATCGCCGACCCGCGGCGTGTCGACTCGCTAGACGCGCTCAACGACATCTACCACTGGACGGAGCTGATCCAGTCCAGCCCGCTCGCGGTCGAGCGCTCGGTGCATGCCGCGATCGGCGGCGCCTACCGCTCGCAGCACATCACGACGCTCGAGCTCCGCTTCAACCCGATGAAGCGAAACCGCGGCGGCGAGCGCGACCTCGACCACATCATCATGGCCGCGATCCGCGGGCTCGATCGCGCGAGCCTCGAGTACCGGAACGTCCGGGCCGGACTGATTCTGATGATGGACCGCACGTTCACCGAGCGGCAGAACTCGATCATCGTCGAGAAGGCGATCCGCTACGCGCCGCGCGGGATCGTCGGCGTCGACATCGCGGGGCCGCGCCCGGGCGGCGAGCGCTACCCCTACCGCGACCTCGTCCCACTCGTGGAGGAGGCCCGCGCCGCCGGCCTCGGCGTCACGATCCACGTCGGCGAGGAGGGCGAGGAGCACGGCGACGCGGAGATCGGCGAGGTCGTCGAGCACCTGCGGCCGGACCGCATCGGCCACGGGATCCTCGCCGCGCGCAACCCCGGGCTGATGGCGGCGCTGAGGGAGCAGGAGATCGTCCTCGAGATCTGTCCGACCTCCAACCTGCTCACGCGCGCGCTGACGGGCGAGGAGGCGCTGCGCGACACCTTTCGGGCCTTCGTCGAGAACGGTGTGGCGTTCACGATCGCCACGGACGGGCCGGAGATGATGCGGACGCACCTGCGCGACGAGTTCGAGCTGCTGGAGCGCATCGGCGCCCTGGACGAGGACGAGCTGGCGGACGCGAACCGCCGCGGACACGAGGCCAGCTTCGTCCACACGGATGCCGCGCGGAGCGCGTCGCCGTCGCGCACGTAGAGCCGCCCGCTAGCCCGCGCGATCTACGCCTGAAGTTACGCCATCCGGTCAATAGTCGGGCCGGAGGGCCGTTGTTAGCGTCGCCGCCATGGTCACAGTCCTGCATGAGGGGCCGCCCGTGATCACCGATCGGCAGCGTCAGGTGATCGAGCTCATCGCCGCCGGCTACTCGAACGAGGAAGTCGCGCATCGCCTCGGCATCTCGCCGCGGACGGCGAAGGCTCATTCGGATGTGCTCCGGCAGAAGCTCGGGTGCGCACGGCGCCGGCAGATCCCGAGCGCGTACCGGACGCTCACCGGGCGGGATCCCCTCGCACAAGGCCTCGGAGCAGCACCACCCGCTCCGGGGGACTGACGGCACCCGCGCCTGCGGCCGACGGGTCGCAGGCGCGGCAGTCCAGCTAGAAATTGGCCGGTTCGATCTCCGTCTCTAGGGTACGAGCGCAGGCAGAGCGCGATCGCAATGGTCGAACTCAAGGAACAGCAGGCATCGCTGGCGAGCCGCCACATAATCGAGCGGCCCCGACTGACGCGCCTGCTCGACGAGACGACAGCGCGAGTAATCCTGCTGGTCGCCCCAGCCGGCTATGGCAAGACGACCTTGGCCCGCCAGTGGCTCGCTCAGCGACCAC
>DASSQK010000199.1:0-6614 GCA_035702555.1 Gaiellaceae bacterium
CGGTGCCCCAGCGGGCGGCGCTGATCTCGTGCGTGTCGAGCGGCGCGAGCTCCTCGGCGTCGGTCCGGGCGGAGAAGACGTGCGTGCGCCACTCCATCACGTCGCCCCCGCTGCGGAAGGTCGCCTCCGTGCTGACGAGGAAGCGCTCGAGCGCGATCTCGACGCCGAGCTCCTCGCGAGCCTCGCGCCGTGCGCCGTCCTCGAACTCCTCGCCGGGCTCGACCCCGCCGCCCGGCGGACGCCACGCGCCGGGCGGGTACGAGGGCTTCTGGATCAAGGCGAGTCGTCCGTCGAGGCCGAAGACGAAGAAGGTGACGTCGTGGCGCCGCGTCGGCGAGTAGCCGGCGAGTGCGAACTCCTGCTCGGTGACCTCGCCCTCCCAGCGGAGCGGGCGCGGCTCGCCGTAGCGCTCCCGCAGCGGCGCGAGCACAGCCTCCGTCACGTCCATGCGCCGATGGTACGGTCGCCGGCATGCCGCTCGACGCGCTGGCGCTCGCGCTGGGAGCCGCCGCGCTGCACGCGCTCTGGAACCTCCTCCTGGCGCGTGAGAGGGACACCGAGGCGGCGTCCGCGGTCGCGCTGCTCGCGCTCGTGGCCACGCTGCTCGTGCCGGCGGCGCTGGCCTGGCGCGTCGAGAGCGCGGCCGTCCCGTTCATCGTCGGCTCCGCGGCGCTCGAGCTCGCGTACGTGGCGCTGCTCGCGATCGCCTACCGGCGCTACGAGCTGAGCCTGGTCTACCCGGTCGCCCGCGGGCTCGCCCCGGTGCTCGCGGTGCTGCTCGCCGTCGCCGTCGGGGCGGCCCGCCCGTCGCCGCTCGGGATCCTCGGCGTGCTCGCGGTGGCCGTTGGCGTGCTGCTCGTGCGGGGTTTTCGCGGCAGCGCGGGCCTCGTCTTCGGGATCGTGATCGCCGCGGCGATCGCCGGCTACACCGTCGTCGACCGCTACGGCATCCGCTACGCCGCGGCCGGCCCGTACCTGCTGCTCGTGATGCTCGGGCCGGCGCTCGTCTACCCGCTCCTCGTCGGCCCGCGCCGCGTGCGCGCGGCGTTCCGGCCGGTCACCGTCGTGATCGGCGCGCTGTCGGCCTCGGCCTACCTGCTCGTGCTGCTCGCCCTCCGGCTCGCGAGCGCGCCCGCCGTCGCGGCCGTGCGCGAGACGAGCGTCGTGATCGCAACCGCCGCGGCGGCGACGTTCCTCGGCGAGCGGGTCGCGCCGAGCAGGCTCGCGGGCGCGGTCGTCGTGGCCGCGGGGGTCGCGCTGCTGGCCCTGTCCTAGAGCTCCCTGAGCAGCCCGAGCAGCTCGGCGGGCGAGGCGACGACGAGGTCTGCCGCGTCGGCCAGGCCCGTCGGCGCCTCGGGCGACGCAACCGCGACCCGCACCGCGAGCTCCAGGCCGTCGAGCCCGCGGAAGGCGTCGAGGTCGGTCGTGTCGTCGCCCGCATAGAGCGCCCGTCGCAGGCCGCGAGCCGCGAGCAGCGCGCGAACCGCGGTGCCCTTGTCCGCCGCGACCGGCGGCCGCACCTCGAGCACTTTCCGCCCCCACCGCGCCTCGAGCCCGACGGACTCGGCCCGGCCCGCGACCTCCTGGAGCGCCCGCACCGCCTCGGCTTCGTCCGGCGCCTCGCGCCAGTGGAACGCGACCGTGAGCCCTTTGTCCTCCACCCACGGCCAGCGCTCGGCCGCGAACGGGCGCAGCGTGTCCCGCCAGCGCTCCGCCTCCGGAGCGAGCTCGAGCCCGTGGACGCCGACGTAGGTCACCCCCTCGACGCCGAGCAGCCGCGCGGCGTCCGTGCCGCTCCGGCCGCTGACCGCGCCGACGAGCGCGTAGCGCCCGGTGAGCCGCCGCACCTCGGCCCGCGTCTCCTCGGGAACCGCCGCGAGCTCGGGCCGCGCGACGATCGGCGCGAGCGTCCCGTCGACGTCGAGCAGGACCGCCGCGAGCTCGGGTTCGTCGCGCAGGCGCGCCAGCCGCTCGTCCACGCTGCGCAGAATACGACGGTGCGGCTCGTCGTCATCGGGCTCCTGGCCGGCCTCTTCAGCGCGCTCTTCGGCGTCGGCGGCGGGATCATCGTGGTCCCGCTGCTGCTCCTGTTCGCGCACTTCGACGAGCGGCCCGCGATGGCGACCTCCCTCGCGGCGATCGGCCTGATCGCGCTCGTCGGCGCCGTCAGCTACGGCTTCCACGGGGAGCTGAAGCCGGGCGCGGCCGCGGTCGTCGGGCTGCCCGCGGCCGTGGGCGCGATCGCGGGGACGTGGCTGCAGCAGCGTCTCACCTCGCGGACGCTCTCGCTCGCCTTCGCTGCGCTTCTGGCAGGCATTGCGGTCTGGCTGCTCGTCTGATGTGGGCGCTGGTTCTCGCGGGCGCGATCGGCCTCGTGGCCGGAGTCCTGGCCGGGCTGTTCGGCGTGGGAGGAGGGATCCTGTTCGTGCCGACCCTCACGCTCGTGCTCGGGCTGACGCAGATCCACGCCGAGGCGAGCTCGCTGCTCGCGATCCTGCCGACCGCCGCCGCGGGAGCCTGGCGGCAGCGCCGGTACGGCAACGTCCGGTGGCGCCCCGCGCTGGTGCTGGGGCTCGCAGCGGTCGTCGGCGTCGAGGCGGGCGTGCAGATCGCCGAGGCGTTGCCCGAGCATGCGCTCCGGCGGCTGTTCGCCGTGGTGATGCTCGGAGTGGCGGCCCAGCTCGTCTGGCGAACGCTGCGAAAGCCGACCTATCCTTCCTGACGTGGCAGGCGACACCGACGTCTGGATCCCGCTCGTCGACGAGCCGATCGGCTCGATCGTCGACGAGGTCGAGCACGAGCACCCCGAGATCTCGGAGCTCGTCGACACGCCGCGGAAGCTGCTCGCTTTCCGCACGTTCGCCTACATCCGCATCGGCGTCCTGCTCGGTCAGCTGCTCGTGGAGCACGACGTGGACACCACCGGCGACGCGACCTGGGCCGAGCAGCTCGCGCACGACCCGCAACACCGCCCGAAACTCGTCGCGGAGGTGCGGGCAGTCGCCGAGGAAGTCGCTGCTGATCCGGCCTACGCGGACGACCCCCTCGGGCCGAGCGACGAGGAGCGCGCGCGCTTCAGCGAGTTCGCGAAGCGCCGCCTCGGCGCCGACGCCTGAATCCGTCCTCCGTTCGGCGCGGGTTTTGCCGATAATGCAGGAGCGGTGGGGAAGCGGCTCACCATCATCGTGGCGTTGGCCGGTCTGGCCGTCCTGGTCGTCGGGACGGTCGTCGCTGGCGGTGCGCGCTCGTCGGGCGCGGGTGCTTCGGCACGCGCGATGGCGATCCGCGTCGTCGTGCCGGGGCAGCCGGGTTCCGCGGCCGGGGTGATCTCCTCGCCGCCCGACCACGCCGCCTTCGGCTCGGCGTTCGCGTACCCGGCGGACGGCTCCGTCGTCACCACCGGGGCGATCAGCGCCTCCGCGGCGACCACCTCCGGCTCGTCGGCGACCTCCACCGCGACGAGCCAGGTCGGCTCGCTGAACGTCTTCAACGGAGAGGTCACGGCCTCGGCGATCGAGGGAGCGGCGCGCGGCTCCACGCGGGGCAAGTCGGCCCGTGGAGACTTCGCGGGCGCCTCCGTGAGCGGCCTGACCGTCCTCGGCGCCGAGGTGTCCGCGGCCCCCAACGCCCGCGTGGCGCTCGGCGACTGGGGCTACGCCGTGACGCTCGAGCAGGGCACCGACACGAGCTCGAACCGCGGCTACCAGGGCTACCACGGCTTCGTGACCGCGCTCGCGATCCACCTGACCGCGGCGCACGGCGGCCTCCCTGCCGGCTCGGAGATCCAGGTCGGCTACGCCGAGGCGAGCGTCCAGGCCGCCGCCCCGCCGCGGCCGAAGCCGGTCGTGACGGGCCCGCCGCCCAAGCAGAAGAAGACGAAGCAGAAGCCGAGCAAGCCGCGGAGCGCCCCCGAGCCGAAGCGCTCGGGTACCGGCTCATCGCCGCTCGTGCAGCCGCCGATCGGGCTGCAGCCGAAGCTCTCCGCGGGCGGGTACGTCTTCCCGGTCTACGGGCCTTCGGTCAACTACGGGGACAGCTACGGCGCGTTTCGCGGCGACGTCTCCGGCAACTGGCACCACGGCGACGACATCTTCGCCCCGCTCGGCGCGCCGATCATGGCCTGCGCGGACGGCACGGTCTTCTCGGTCGGCTGGAACGACGTCGGCGGCAACCGTTTCTGGCTCCGCGACGGGGCGGGCAACGAGTTCTACTACGCGCACCTCTCGGCCTTCACCCCGGCCGCCAAGAACGGCGCGCAGGTCAAGGCCGGCGACGTGCTGGGATTCGTCGGCAATACCGGCGACGCGCAGGGCACACCGACGCACCTGCACTTCGAGGTGCACCCGTTCTCGCTGCTCTTCATGGGCTACGACGGCGCGGTCAACCCGACGCCGTACCTGAACGCGTGGCAGCACCTCCAGGACGTGCGCTTCGGCAACGTCGCCATGTGGCTCGCGCAGACCGGGATCTCCGACCCCGCGCCGAAGCCGGCCGCGATCCTGCTCCAGGTCAGCGACATCTCCGAGGCCAGCGGCCTCGACCCGGGCTCGCTCGAGCGCGCGATGGCCCGCCGCAGCGGCGGCGAGGGCCAGGTCGCGCGCGCGCTGGGCGTGCGCCCGAAGAGCGCCCGGCCCTAGCGGCTAGTTCGAGTTGCCGCTCCGAGGCGTCGCTTGCGATGCCGACATCAGGACGTGCGGGCTTTGCCCGCGCGTCCGTCTACGGTCGCCAACCGGAAACCGTTAGTTCGAGTTGCCGCCGGACCCGCCGCCGTAGCCGAACTCGTCCTCGCCGAAGATCCTGTCCTTCAGCCAGCGCCGGGTCTCCGGGCCGGTCATCGGGTTGAACAGGATCCCGATCGTGATGCCGACGAGCAGCAGCGTGCTGTTGCGGCTCTTGTGGGCCTCGCGGCCCTGGATGCGGTCGGCTGCCTTGCGGAGGTCCTGGATCGCCGAGCGCAGCTGGTCCTGGATCTCCTCGTCGCCCGCGACCTTCGACGCGACGCCTGTCATGCCGCGGTTGCCGAGCAGCTCGTCGTAGACGCCGCGGGCCGTGACGAAGGCGCTGCGCAGGCTCTCCCGCAGCTCCTCGTCCTGGAGCGCGCGCTGTACGTAGGGCTTCGCGTCCTGAATCCGGTCTTTCGCCTTGGCCATTGCGCAGGCCGTCCTTTCGTTCGATCCGAGGCATCGTCTGCGATGCCGATTGATGTCTCCAGCGGGGATTCTCTACCCTCGGCGCGTTTCGTGCTAAACGGAAGCGGCGGCCTGGCGCTCCGAGCCCGGCGCCGCCTGGGGGAACGCGTGCCCCGGCGCGGAGAACGCCACCGCGAAGACGTCCTCGATCGTGTCCGCGAGGATGAAGTCGAGCTCGTCGCGGGCTTCCTGCGGCAGCTCTTCCAGATCGGGTTCGTTGTCGCGCGGAACCACGAGCCGCTTCAGCCCGTAGCGCTGGGCGGCCAGCACCTTCTCGCGGATGCCGCCGATCGGCAGCACCTGTCCCGTCAGCGTGATCTCCCCGGTCATGCCAACGTCCTCCGCCACCGGCTCGCCGCGCACGAGCGACGCGATCGCGGTCGCGATCGTGATGCCCGCCGAGGGGCCGTCCTTCGGCACCGCGCCCGCCGGGACGTGGATGTGCACGTCGTGGTCGGCGAACCAGTTCTCCGGCAGGGCGAGCTCGTCGGCGTGCGAGCGCACCCACGAGAGCGCGGCCTGGGCGGACTCGCGCATCACGTCGCCGAGCTGGCCGGTGATCGTGAGCTTCCCCGAGCCGGGGTAGGCGGTGGCCTCGATGAAGAGCACGTCGCCGCCGACGGGCGTGTAGGCGAGCCCGGTCGCGACTCCCGGGTCGGCAGTCCGCTTGCGCGGGTCGGAGGGGAACCGCCGCGGCCCGAGCCAGGCCCGCGCCCGCTCGGCGTCGATCTCGATCTTCTCCGTCCGGCCTTCGGCCACCTCGCGCGCCGCCTTGCGCAGCAGGTCGGCGATGCGCCGCTCCAGGCCGCGGACGCCGGCTTCCCGCGTGTACTCGCGGACGACCACGCGCAACGTCTCCTCGGCGATCGCCGCCTGCTCGTCGCCCAGGCCGTGGGCCTCGAGCTGCTTCGGCACGAGGTACCTGCGGGCGATCGCGAGCTTCTCGTCCTCGGTGTAGCCGGAGAGCTGGATCACGTCCATCCGGTCCAGCAACGGGGGCGGGATCGTCTCGAGCTGGTTCGCGGTGCAGACGAAGAGCACCTTCGAGAGGTCGAACGGCAGATCGAGGTAGTGGTCGCGGAAGGTCGAGTTCTGCTCGGGGTCGAGCACCTCGAGCATCGCGCTCGCGGGGTCGCCGCGGAAGTCCGCGCCCATCTTGTCGATCTCGTCGATCAGCAGGACCGGGTTCTTGGTCTCGGCGTCCCGCAGCGAGCGGATGATCGTGCCCGGCATCGCGCCGATGTAGGTGCGGCGGTGGCCGCGGATCTCCGCCTCGTCGCGCACGCCGCCGACGGACAGGCGCACGAACTTCCGCCCGACGGTGCGCGCGATCGAGTGGCCGAGCGAGGTCTTGCCGACGCCCGGCGGGCCGACGAAGCAGAGGATCGGGCCGGAGAGGTCGTTCTTCAGCTTCGAGACGGCGAG
>DASSQK010000200.1:0-5010 GCA_035702555.1 Gaiellaceae bacterium
CGCGCCCGCGGCTGCGAGCCGGTCGACCCGATGCGGCGCGACTTCCGCGGCCGCACCGAGGGGCACGAGACGGAGATCGTCGAGGGCGACCTGCAGGAGATCGGCTCCTGTGACGCGGTGCTCGCGGCCTTCACGTCTCCCGACGAGGGAACGGCGATGGAGGCGTGGCACGCGCACGCGACCGGCGTGCCGGTGGTCGCGTACACGGGCGGCACGCCCGCGCACCCCTGGACGGTCTACGTCGCCTCGACGGTCTGCGCGGACCTCGACGACGCGGTCGACGCGGTCACGGGCTAGGAGACGCCGACGGCCTCGAGCGTCGCCGAGAGCGCCTCGTCGAAGGCACCCGCGATCCGCTGCGCGGCCTCGCGCTCCTGGACGACGATCCGCCGGGCGAGCGCCGCCGTCTCCTCGTCGCCGGCGCGCTGCGCGACGCGCGCGAGCTGCTCGTAGCCGCCGATCTCGAGGTACTCGAACGCTCGCGCGAAGGCGGCCAGCTTGCCCGGCGTGTCCGGGTGTGCCTGGAAGAACGCGCCCCAGTTGAGCGCGCCGAGCCGCATCGCGGCGTCCTTCAGCCCCGACGGGTCGCCGCCGAGGTCGTTCAGGCGAGCCTCCACCGCCTCGGCGTGGTCGCGCGTCTCGTCGAGGTGCTCCGCGTAGGTCCGGGCGAGCGACTCGCCGCCAGCGAGCTCGGTGCCTCGCTCCAGCAGCGTCTCCGCCTGCTGCTCGATCGCGTGCGCGTCGGCGAGGTACTTGCGCAGCAGCTCGGCGAGGTCGTCGCGCGGGTGCTCCCGGATCGACGCGTCGACCGCGAGGTCGAACGTCCCCTCGAGCCGGTTCATCATCGCGACTTCCTCGCCGGCGATCTCGCCCGCGCCAGCGGCGACGTCCGCGTCGCCCACCCGCTCGGCGGTGCCGCGGAGGAGCTCGTACGACGAGAGCTCGAGCGCCTCGTAGGAGAGCGAGTGCGCGTGCAGCTTCCCGGGCGAGTCGGGCTGCAGCTTCGCGAAGAGCAGGAAGCCCTTGCCGCCGATCTTCATCACCGTGTCCTTCGTCAGTGATGGCTTCTCGCCGCGCGCCTCGAGGAGCTCGCGAATGTGGCGCTCGTGGCCCTCGGTCTCGGCGAGGTGCTCGCGGTAGAGCGACGCGAGCTCCGGGTCGCCTGCGACTTCCGGAGCCGCGCGGAGCTGGGCGAGTGCCTGCTCCTCGATCGAGTGGGCGTCGGTCAGGTACTTCGTCAGCTGGTCGGTGAGTGTGTCGGTCATGCCGGTCGCGTACCCGGGCGGGCGCGGACTACTCCCGGCCCCGTGCGGTACCCCTCGGAGATACCGCTCGGTATCTGACAGGACTACTCAGCCGACGACGAAGGTGCTCTTCCCCAGCAAGGCGCCGTAGCGGCCGAGCTTTCGAGGGCCGCGACCGGGCCACACGTACCAGGTGTAGGTCCCGCGCTCGAGCCGTTGCGCCTTGCCGCCGAAGCTCCAGCTCGCGGGAAGCCGGAGCCGGGCCCGGGCGGGCCACCAGCTCCCCACCTGCCGGCCGTCCACCCAGAGCTGGGCGTTGTAGTACCGCGCCCTGCGCGCCGGCCGCCACGCGAGCAGCGGGCGCGCGTGGATTCCGAGCCGCGCGCCGGGCCTCGGCGCCCACAGAACCGGGAGCGGGGTGGCGTAGGCGGTCCGCCGCACTTCGTTCCCCGCGTCGTCCGAGGCGGTCAGCGTGTAGCGGTAGCGGACGTAGTTCTCGACATCGCGGTCGGTGAGCCCGCCGCCCGCGCCCGAGTAGACCTCGCTCGACTCCGACGTGGCTGCCCCGCGGGAGCGCGTCAGGGTCACGCTGCTCGCGCCCGTGACGCGCCACTTCGCCGCGACGGCGCCGTCGAGCGGATGCAGCGCGAGCGAGGTCACGACCGGAGGCGTCTGGTCGTACCGCAGCGCAAACGGGAACGCCGCGCTCGTGTTCCCCGCGCGGTCGGTGCAGCTGCCCACGAGCCGGCCGCCGCTCTCGTCGGGCGCGCCGTAGGTCAGCGACGTGCACGAGGCGATCCCGGCGAGGAGGTCGGTCGCGAACCAGCGCACCGAGAGCGGGTGGTTGTACCAGCCGTCGTGGTCGGGCGGGCGGGCCGGCGAGACGCCGACCGAGCCGGGGGCGCTCCCGTCGTACCGGAAGCGGAACGCCAAGATCGGCGATGCGTTCCCGGCCCGGTCGGTGCACCCCCCACTGCGGGCGATCGCGCCCGCGTCCGGACCGCTGTAGAGCAGCGACGTGCAGGAGGCGATCCCGGAGACGGGGTCGGAGGCGGCCCAGGCGATCCGCAGCGCGTGGTTGTACCAGCCGTTGGCGTCCGGAGGCCGGCCCGGCGCCGCAGCGGCCACCGGCGCCGTCGCGTCGTACCGGAAGGCGAGCGGTGGCGGCGAGGCGCTGTTGCCCGCGTTGTCGGTGCAGCCGCCGACCGAGCTCGCGTTGGCCGTGTCGGGGCCGCTGTAGGTCAGCGGGGCCGTGCACGAGGCGACCCCGGAGACCGGGTCGGTGCCGCTCCAGCTGATGTCGACCGGGCGGTTGTACCAGCCGGCGTGGTCGGGGTCGCGCGCGGCGCTGACGGTGACCGCGGGGCCGTTCGCGTCGTACTGGAACGGAAGCGCCACGGCCGCGGCGTTCCCGGCGGCGTCCGTGCAACTGCCGCTCGCGCTCGCGTTGGCGTTGTCGGGCCCGCTGTAGGTGCTCGCGCTGCAGGACGCAATTCCGGAGAGAGCGTCGGTGCCGCTCCAGTCGATGCGCAGTGGGTGGTTGTACCAGCCCGCGTGATCCGCCCCGCGCGCGGGCGTGGCCGTCACGCCGGTGGGCGCGGTCGCGTCGTAGTGCAGGACGATCGAGTCGGACGAGGTGTTTCCGGCGTCGTCGGTGCAGGAGCCGGTGCGGGTGACCGCCGCAGTGTCCGGCCCGCCGTAGCTCACCGGCGCGCTGCACGAGTCGATCCCGGACCTCCCGTCGCTGCCGACCCACGAGACCGAGACGGGCGCGCGGTACCAGCCGGCGCCGTTCGGGGCGCGGTCCGGGGTCGCGACCGTGCCCGGCGCCACGGTGTCGTAGCGCACCGTGAACGTGTCCGAGTCGCTGTTGCCCGCGTTGTCGGTGCAGCTCCCGGCCTCCTGCGCGCCGCTCGTGTCCGGGCCGTTGTACGCGACCGGCGCATGGCATGACGCGACGCCCGAGGTGGCGTCGGTGCCGCTCCAGCTGACGGTCGTGGGTGCGCGGAACCAGCCGTTCGCGTTGGGCGCCGGGGAGGACGCCGCGGTGGTGACCGGCGGCGTCGAGTCGTAGTGCAGCGTGATCGGCGCCGACGAGCTGTTGCCCGCGTTGTCGGTGCAGCTGCCGCTCCGCGTCGTGCCGGTCGTGTCGGGCCCGCTGTAGGTCAGGCGCGCCGAGCACGAGGCGACGCCCGAGGTCGTGTCGGTCCCGATCCAGTCGACCGACACGGCCGCCCGGTACCACCCGGCCGCGTTCGGCGCGCGGCTCGGCGCCGCCACCGTGGTCGGGCCCGTGCTGTCGTAGTGGACGACGTACGTGTCCGTGGAGCTGTTGCCCGCGTTGTCGGTGCAGCTGCCGACCTCCGGCGTGCCAGTCGTGTCGGGGCCGCCGTAGTCGAGCGTGGCGCTGCACGCGGCGAGCCCGGAGGTGGTGTCGCTGCCGACCCAGTCGATCGAGACGGGCGCGCGGTACCAGCCGGCCGCGTTCGGCGCGCGGCCCGGCGTGGCGACGGTCGTCGGCGCGACGGTGTCGTAGCGGACGGTGAAGGTGTCGGACGACGTGTTGCCCGCGTTGTCGGTGCAGCTGCCGGTCTCGGCGGTGCCGGTGGTGTCGGGGCCGTTGTACGCGAGCGTCGCGCGGCACGACGCGACCCCCGAGGTCGGGTCGACGCCGGTCCAGCTGACCGACAGCGGCGCGCGGAACCAGCCCGCGCTGTTGGGCTGGCGGCTCGGCGCGGCGGTGGTGACCGGCGGGGTCGCGTCGATCTTCAGCAGCCGGGTCGTCACCGTCGTCGTGCCGCCGTCGCTCGTGGCCGAGCAGGTCCGCGTCGTCCCGGTGTTGGGCCCGTTGATCTGGATCGCCGGCTCGCAGCCGGTCGTCGAGATGATCGGCGACTCGGGATCGCTCACCGACCAGTGCACGACGATGAAGTTGCCGCCCGCGCTGCCGCGGTACCAGTTGTTGCTGCCGTCGATCCCGTCGACGGAGTACGTCACGACGGGCGGCGTGGTGTCGGTCAGCAGGACCCGCGAGCCGGCGGCCTGCGGATGGAACAGGAGCGCGAGCGCGGCGACCGCGACCGCGACGGGCCGGGACGTGTGCCGCAGCCGGGATCTTGGCGGCGAGACCACAGCTCCTCCCCCCAGAGGGACAGGGTTCGAGCGTACTCCTTCGTGCCGTTTGTCGCAACTACCACGGCCCGGGTAGCTCAGGTATCCGTCGGGACCACCACTAGGTATCCTGCGAGACGAAATGATCACCGACGTCAACCCGTTCGTGTACTCGCGGCCGATCGGGCCGGACGGGATCGTCGACCGCGACGAGGAGACGCAGGCTCTGCTCAAGAACGCGGTCGGCGGCCACTACGTTCGGCTCTACGCTCCGCGCAAGTACGGCAAGACGAGCCTGCTGCGCCGTGCGCTCGCGGACGGCGACCGGCAGGAAGGGCTCGTCCCAGTGCTCGTCGACCTCTACGGCGTCGTCTCGCTGGCCGACGTTGCCGTGCGGTTCGAGCGCGCCTACGCAAAGGAGCTGCGCGGCGCGATCCGCGGCCGGGTCGAGGAGTTCCTGCAGAAGACGGGGCTCGGCCTCTCGCTCGGCGCGTTCGGGATCAGCGCGCGGCTTCAGCTCGAGCCGAAGACCGACCCGCTGCCCGCCCTGCACGCGCTGCTCGACCTGCCGCTCCGGCTGGAGGAGTCGGGCGGGTTCCGCGCGTACATCGCGCTCGACGAGTTCCAGGACGTGCGCAAGGTGCCGGACCTCGAC
>DASSQK010000201.1:0-2858 GCA_035702555.1 Gaiellaceae bacterium
GCGCTGATGGGCGCGAAGGTGACGCTCGTCGGGCCGCCGCCGCTGATCCCGCGCGGGATCGAGAGCCTGGGCTGCGAGGTCTCTCACAACATCGACGCGATCGCCGCGGCCGACGTGGTCTACGTCCTGCGCATGCAGCGCGAGCGCATGCAGGAGGGCGCCAACTACGTGCCGTCGCTGCGCGAGTACACCGCGCGCTGGGGCGTCACGCCCGAGCGCATCCGGCCCGGGCAGAAGGTGATGCACCCGGGCCCGATGAACCGCGGCGTCGAGATCGACCCGCGCGTCGCTGACGCGCCCGAGGCGCTGATCGAGGCGCAGGTGCGAGCCGGGCTCGTCGTGCGGATGGCGGTGCTCTACGACCTGCTCACGACCGGCCCGGTTCCCGTCGAGGCCGCCGAGCCGCTGGAGGTGGCGTGATGCTGTTCTCCCGCAACGGCCGCAAGGACGACCTCGTCGTGCGCGGCGCGCGCGTCGTCGACCCGACCGCAGGGGTCGACGCCGTCTGCGACGTCCGCGTCGACCGGGGCGTGATCGCGCAGATCGGCCCGGACCTCGACGCCAACGGCCACCGCGTGGTCGAGGGTGACGGCCTTGTTCTCGCGCCGGCATTCGTCGACCCGCACGTGCACCTGCGCGTCCCGGGCGGCGAGGACGAGGAGACGATCGCCTCGGGCACGGCCGCCGCGGCCGCGGGCGGCTACTGCGCGATCCTCGCGATGCCGAACACCGACCCGGTCGTCGACTCGGCCTCGGTGCTGGGCTCGCTGATCGAGGACGCGAAGGCCGAGGCGACCGTCCCCGTCGGATTTCTCGCGGCGATCACGCGGGGCCAGGGCGGAGCCGAGCTGACCGAGATGGCCGAGCTGGCCGAGGGGGGCGCGGCCGGCTTCAGCGACGACGGCCTTCCTGTCGTCGCCCCGGGCCTGATGCGCCGCGCGCTCCAGTACCACCGGATCACCGGGCGCCCGCTCGCGCTGCACTGCGAGGAGCCGACGCTCTCGAAGGGCGGCCAGATGCACGAGGGTGCCGTCTCCGCGGAGCTCGGCTTCTCGGGCTACCCCTCGGTCGCCGAGAGCGTGATGGTCGAGCGGGACCTCTCGCTCGCGGCCTACGAGGAGGCGCCGCTGCACCTGCTCCACCTCTCGGCGCGCGAGTCGGTCGACGCGCTGCGCGCGGCGCAGGCGAAGGGCGTGGCCGCGACGGCCGAGGTCACGCCGCACCACCTCTGCCTCACCGACGAGGCCGTGCGCTCGCTCGACTCGAACCTGAAGATGAACCCGCCCCTGCGCTCGGCGGACGACCGGGAGGCGCTGGTCGAAGGGCTGCGCGACGGCGCGATCGGCTCGATCGCGACGGATCACGCGCCGCACCTGCGGCACGAGAAGGAGGTGCCGTTCGAGGCGGCACCGTTCGGCGTGACCGGGTTGGAGACGGCCTTCGCCGCGCTCTACACGCACCTGGTCGAGCCCGGCCTGCTGCCGCTGGAGACGCTGCTCGAGCGGATGTCCGCCGGCCCGGCGCGCGCCTACGGGCTCGAGCCCCCGCGGATCGAGGTCGGCGCCAAGGCGAACCTCGTCCTGCTCGACACGGAGTCGACCTGGCGCGTCGAGGAGAAAGGCTTCCGCTCGCGCTCGGCCAACTCGTGGCTGCTCGGGCAGACCCTGCGCGGGCGGCCGGTGCTGACTGTGGCCGCCGGCAAGGTGGCCTTCGCGGCGTGACCGTGGCGGAGAGGACCCAGGTCGAGGCATTCGTCGCCGAGGTGACGGCGGCGGTCGAGGCGGTCGTGCCCGTCGCCGGCGCGTTCGTCCTCGGCTCGGCGCTCCTCGGCGGCTTCGACCCGGCCACGAGCGACGTCGACGTCGTCGTGGTCGTCGAGCGGCCGCTCGCGGTGGACGACCGGGACGCGCTCGTGCGCGCGCTGGACGGGCTCGAGGCGCCGGTGCGGAAGCTCGAGTTGGTCGTCTACGCGGTCGGCGCGAAGCCGCCGGGCTACGAGCTGAACTACCCCGATGGCGACGGCGAGCCGGGCTTCTGGTTCGTCCTCGATGCGGCGATCGCGCAACAGCACCTCGGCCGCGAGTGGAACGACCTGCTCCGGCCGGTCACGGAGGACGAGACCCGGCGGGCAGCGGAGGAGGTGCTGCGCTGGGCCGAGACGCGCGGCGAGGACGTGCATGCCGCCCGCGCGCGGCACCACCTGGAGACGGGCGAATGGATCACGAAGGAGGAGGCACGAGGATGACCGGGTTCCTGGCGCTCGAGGACGGCACCGTGTTTCGCGGCGAGTCCGTGGGCGGAGAGGGCTTCGCGCTGGGCGAGGCAGTCTTCACGACGTCGATGACCGGCTACCAGGAGGTGGTCACCGACCCGAGCTACGCGGAGCAGCTCGTCTGCTTCACGGCGCCGATGATCGGCAACTACGGAGTCGCGGCCGACCGCTGCGAGTCGCGCCGGCCGCACGCGCGCGCGGTCGTGATGCGCGAGGCGCGAGGCCCTGCCTGGACGGACTGGCTGCACGAGCACGGGATCGTGGCGCTGACCGGGGTCGACACGCGCTCGCTCGTCGTCCACCTGCGCGAGTCGGGCGCGATGCGGGCGATCGCGGTCTCGGGCGACGCATCGCCCGAGGAGGCGCTGGCCGCGGTGCAGGAGCAGCCCGCGATGGCCGGGCGCGCGCTCGCCGCCGGGGTCTCCACGAAGGAGCCGTACGTCTACTCGGACGTCGGAACCGCGCACGTGGCTGTCGTCGACTACGGCTGCAAGCGCTCGATCCTCGACCGGCTGGCCTGGGCGGGAGCGGCGGTCACTGTCTACCCGCACGACGCCGACCCGGCCGAGCTGGCCGGCTACGACGG
>DASSQK010000202.1:0-4832 GCA_035702555.1 Gaiellaceae bacterium
GCCGCTCCCGGGCGGCACGGCGACGACCGAGCCCGCGCGCACGGGATGCTCCGTGTCCGGCCAGACCTCGAACACCCCCGCGCCGTCGAGCACGACGAAGATCTCCTCCTCGGCGGAGTGCGCGTGCGGCGGCCCCGACGACCCGCCGGGGCGGCACTCGATGTGCGTCATCCCCGTCCAGCGCGACCCGGCCGCGTCGGCGACGAAACGGCGCGTGCAGGAACCGAAAGCCTCGGTTTCGACGTCGGCCACGTTGACGATGTTCGGCGCCCGTTCCGGCTCGGGCTCGGGCCACACGAGCTCCGGCTCGCGGTCCCACGGGTGGCCCTCCTGCACCTCGACGTACCCGGTGATCGTCCACATCGACCGGCCACGCGGCAGCTCGCCGCTGGGGAGGTATTCGCGTGCGCCGAACGCGAGCACGTCGAGCCCGTCGTCGCCGCCTCTGATGGTGTGCGCCTCGTGGAAATTCCTGTAGACGATGCAATCGCCGGCGCGGATCTCGTACGCCTTGCCGTCGAGCCACGTGAGCCCCGAGCCGCGGAGAACCCAGAAGATTTCCTCCGCCTCGCCGTGGACGTGCGCGGGTGTCGGCATGTCGCCCGGGTCGAGCTCGAAGCGCGTGACTCCGCAGCGGTACGTGCCCGCTGCGCGACCGAGATCCGACCAGGTGCCCGCCATCTGGCCACGTTCGTGTCGCAGCTTCTCGACGTCGTCCCAGTGCGCAATGCCCACGCGCGCCCGACTCTAGGCCACGGCCGCACCCAGAGCCGCTGCGCAGCGTTCGACTGCGTCTTTCGCTCGCTCACCTCCTTCCGTTCGCGCCCACGCCTCCGCCTCGTGGACGAGCCCGCGCAGCTCGTCGAGGAGGACGCCGGGGGGTGCGCCCTCGCGCTCGAGGGTCTCGATCCGGTCGAGCCGGGCCAGTACTGCGCGGGCCTCGTCCATGCAACGACCGTAGCCGGAGAAGACGCACGGGTTTGCGCCGGAATCGAGCCTTCTTAGACTCTTGGACATGGTGGCCTGCCCCAATTGCGGCGAGGACAACCCGCAGCACGCCAGGTTCTGCTGGTCGTGCGGCGCAGCGCTCGTCGAGACTGCGCGCCCGGCGGCGGAAGAACGCAAGGTCGTGTCAATCCTCTTCGTCGACCTCGTCGGCTTCACCGCGCGGTCGGATCGCGCGGATCCAGAGGACGTGCGCGCGACCCTGCGTCCCTATCACACGCGCGTGAAACAGGAGATCGAGCACTTCGGCGGCACGGTCGAGAAGTTCATCGGCGACGCCGTGATGGCCGTCTTCGGCGCGCCGGTCGCGCACGAGGACGACGCCGAACGCGGTGTCCGCGCGGCGTTGAAGATCCTCGAGGCGATCGAAGACTTGAACGGCGAACACGGCCACGAGCTCGCGGTGCGCGGAGCGGTCGCGACGGGTGAAGCAGTGGTGTCGCTCGACGCGCGCCCCGAGCGAGGCGAGGGGATCGCGACGGGTGATGTCGTCAACACGGCTGCACGTCTGCAAACGAGCGCTCCAGTCGGGGCAGTCGTCGTCGGGGAGAGCACGTTCCGCGCGACGCGCGACGTCATCGACTACGAGGAGCTCGAGCCGGTATCCGTGAAGGGCAAGGCCGAGCCGGTGCCGCTGTGGCGCGCAACCCGCTCCCGAGGAAGGTTCGGCATCGACGTGGAACGCCGCGCCGACGCCCCGTTCGTCGGGCGCGAGCACGAGCTCACGCTCCTACGCGACGCGTACGTGCGCGCACTTCGCGAGTCGTCGCTGCAGCTGGTGACGATGACCGGAGAGCCTGGCGTCGGCAAGACACGGCTCGTCGCGGAGTTCCAGTCCTTCGTCGACGCGCAACGAGAGATCGTGTGGTGGCGGCAGGGACGCTGCTTGCCGTACGGCGAGGGCATCACGTTCTGGGCGCTCGGGGAGATCGTCAAGGCGCACGTCGGCATCCTCGAATCCGATCGCCCCGACACCGCGCGGTCGAAGCTGCGGACGGCAGTGGAGTCGCTCTTCGAGGACGAGGACGACCGAGAGTGGTTCACGAACCGCCTCGCGCCGCTCGCGGGTGCAGCTGGCAACGATCCCTCGACGTCGCGCGACGAGTCGTTCAGCGCATGGCAGCGCTACCTCGAAGCGGTCGCATCCATACGGCCACTCGTGCTGGTCATCGAGGACCTGCACTGGGCCGACGACGCGCTGATCGAGTTCCTCGATCATCTCGCCGACTGGGCGACCGGTGTCCCGCTCGTATTGCTGATCGCCGCGCGGCCCGAGCTGTACGAACGGCATCCCGGCTGGGGCGGCGGCAAGCGAAACTCGGTGACGATCTCGCTCGCGCCGCTCAGCGACGACGAGACGGCTCGGCTCGTCGCATCGCTCGTCGGGCGGGCCGTGCTACCCGCGGAGACCCAGACGGCGCTGCTCGAGCGCGCCGGCGGGAACCCGCTCTACGCGGAGGAGTTCGTCCGCCTCCTGTCGGAAGGCGGCGCGCCCGCGGCGGACGCACCGCTGCCGGAGACCGTCCAGGCGCTGATCGCAGCGCGTCTCGACACCCTGAAACCCGAGCGCAAGGCGCTCATACAGGATGCCGCCGTCGTCGGGAAGGTGTTCTGGGCCGGTGCTGTCGCGGCCATCGCGGAGGTCGACGAGCGCGAGGTGAAGGAGGCGCTGCGGGAGCTCGTCCGGAAAGAGCTCGTTCGGCCGGCGCGGCGCGCGTCACTCGAGGGCCAGGAGGAGTTCGCGTTCTGGCATGTCCTCGTCCGCGATGTCGCCTACCAGCAGATTCCCCGCGCGGCACGAGCGGAGAAGCACATCGCGGCCGGTCGCTGGCTCGAGCAGATCGCGGGCGACCGGTCGCTGGACCACGCCGAGATCCTCGTGCACCACGCCGAGCAGGCGCTCGCTCTGTCGAACGCAGCGGGCCGTACGGATACCGCCGCGGTCGAGACCGACCTGCGCCGCTTCCTGATCCTCTCCGGCGAGCGTGCGCTCCCGCTCGATGCGCGCAAGGCGGCGAGCTACCTGAGCCGGGCTGTTGCATTGACGCCCGCCCACGCCCCGGGTCGCATCGAGCTGATCGAGCAGACGGCGTCAGCCGCCTGGGATGCGGGGCTCCGGGACACCGCGGAAGAGCTGTACGAGGAGGCGCTCGCGCTCTACCGCGCTCGCGGAGACGTGCAGGGAACCGGCCGAACGCTGAGCATCCTCTCCAACCTGCACTGGGTCGCGGGGCGCTCCGACCTCGCCGAACGAGCCCTGCTCGAATCGGTCGAGGTGCTCGAGCAAGAACCTCCGGGCCCGGAGCTCGCGGTCGCGTACATGCGCGTTGCCGGTTCGCACATGCTCGCCGGGCGGTCTCGCGAGGCGGTTGCAGCGGCTGACAAGTCGCTCGAGCTGGCCGCGCGATTCGATGCGCTGCCAAGGGTGAGCGGGTCATACGAGCACCGCGGCGTCGGCCGCTGCGAGCTCGGCGACCTCGACGGCCTCGACGACCTGCGCGAGGGGCTGCGTCTAGCCCGCTTCAACGGAACTGCGCGCGCCGTCATCGTCGCGCACAACAACCTCGGGCACATGGAGTGGCTCCTCGAGAGCCCGAGGAACGGCCTCGAAACGAAGCTGGAGGGCATCGACTACGCCGCCCGCCGTGGCGCAGAGTCGTGGTGGATTCAAACCGAGACGATGTGGATGAACTTCGACCTCGGCAAGTGGGATCAGGTGATCGCCACGGCCGACGAGCTCCTGACGCTCGACGCGACGAGCGACGCGAGCCAGCTGCCTGCGATGGTGCCGCCTTTCCGGGCCCTTGTCCTCGCCCTCCGTGGCCGAGCTCGTGAGGTCGAGTCTGCGCCTGAGCAGTTCCTGCCGCTCGCCCGGCGGATTCAGGACCCGCAGGTTCTGGTGCCCGCGCTCGCGGTCGCGGCGGTGATCGCCGACGCCAACGCCGATCCGGGCCGCGCACTGGCTCTGATCATCGAGCTGGAGGAAGCGACAAGACCGCTGCCGGACTGGGCGCGGCTATTGCACGCTGTTCCGCTGCTCCGCATCTGCGTTCGGCTGGACGAGCTCGAGCTCGGCGAGCGTCTGCTCGACCGACCGGCTGCGCGCGGCGCGCGGCTCGAGCATGCCCTCGTCGCCGGCCGCGCCGTGAGCGCAGAGGCGCGCAGCCGAACTGCGGAGGCGGCGGACACGTACGCCGAGGCCGCGAGGCGGTGGGCCGAGTACGAGTTCCCGTTCGAGGAAGCGCATGCGCTGCTCGGACAGGCGCGGTGCATGAGCGATGACGGCAGCCGCCACCGCGCGAACGAGCTGTTCACGCGACTCGGCGCCGTCGTGCCGCAAGCTGAGGCTCGCGCAGTCCGAGAATCGACTGGTTGAGCGTCTCGACGAGCGCCGGACGGTCGCCGTGCAGGATCGCCTCGACGAGCGCGCGCCGAACCACGTCCGGATCGGGATCGCCCGACAGCAGGTCCCGCAGCTCCGCTCGCGTGTGCGGCGTCTCGCCGAGGAGGATCGCTCCGCGGACGGCCGCGGCCCAGAGCCCGTCGCTACCGCCGAGCAGCGCCGAGAGCGACTCGCGCAGCTGCTCCGCCGCGAACGGCCCGTCCTGGAAGCGCGAGAGCTCCCAGCGGTCGATCGCCTCGCCGAGCTCCGGGTCGTCGTCCACCTCGTCGAGCTTCAGGAGGATGTCCGCTGCGAGCGTCGCGCGGAACGCGTCGAACCGCTCGGGTTCGCCGGCCGGTTGCGTCGCCGCGATCGGGACGACCGGGCGGATGCCGTACGGGCGCCAGTCGAGTCGCTCGAACAGGACGGGCCCCGCCGCAACAGG
>DASSQK010000203.1:0-10730 GCA_035702555.1 Gaiellaceae bacterium
AGCCCGCGGTTTGCGCGGCGGCGAAGTTGTTCTATTCTTGTTGGAGACACGATGCCCCGCCGGCCCCAGTATCGCGCGCTCGCGGGCATCGACCGGAAGGCGCTCGAGGCCTTCCAGGCCGGCATCCGCAAGCGCTATTCCGACGAGCAGATCCTCGCCGAGCTCGCCGCGTGCGCGAAACGGCTCGGCCGCTCGCCGACGATGCGCGAGTTCGCCGCCGATCCGGAGACGAGCGTGCACCCGCAGACCGTGATCGAGCATTTCGGCAGCTGGAACGAGGCCAAGCGCAAGGCCGGCCTCGTGCCGCGCCGCTTCGCGACGCGCGAGGAACTGCTCGACCTGCTGCGGGGGCTGGGGGAGGAGCTCGGTCGGATTCCGACCGCACGTGACATCGAGGAGCACCGCGGCCGGATGCCCTCCAAGTCGCTCTACTGGCACACGTTCGGCTCCCTCGCGAACGCGCTCCGCGAGGCCGGCTTCGACGTGCCGGTGGGGGAGGAGAAGCTCGAGCGCGCGCTGGAGCAGGGCGTGGAGCTGGCGCGCACGCTCGGCCGGCTCCCGAAGTTCGCCGACTGGGCGGAGGCGCGCAGGGCCGACGAGACGATGCTCACCGAGTGGCAGATCTACCGCATGTTCGAGGGCCGCAAGGGCGCCTGGTCGACGTTCCAGTTCCTGGTGCGCGAACGCCTCGTCGCGGCAGGAACCGCGGTGGGCAGCGACGGCAGAATCGACTAGCTAGGAGATTGCGGCCAGTGCGGCGAGGCGCTGCAGGCAGAACGCTCCCTCGTGCGGCGCGCGAACGGCCGGCAGCGAGCGCTCCTTGAAGTCGCGGTCGGGCTCGAAGCGGAGCTTGTCGACCACTTCGCCGTCGCTGACGACGGCCAGCATCCCCTCGCTGACCTCGCGCTTGCGCAGCTTCAGGCGGAGGAACCGCTCCGCCACCTCGAGCGCGGCCTTCGTGGAGGCGAAGAGCACCTCCTCGCGCCCCGTGCCGACCCAGAGCGGCCGGCCCACACCGCGCGCCAGGAAGATCGTCCGCGCGCGACGCTCGTCGAGCCAGGCCGTGGCCATCGAGCCCCGCAGCTGCTCCAGCGCCCGCGGATGGCCGTCGTGCGCCTCGGCGAGCGCGAAGATCGCCTCGGAGTCGACGGTCATCTCCGGCTCGGCGCGCTCGAAGCCGTGCTCGGCCATCAGCTCCTCGTCGTTGTGGATGATCCCGTTGTGGACGCCGACGACGGTGCCGTGGCGGATGGGGTGGTTGTTGGCCTCGACGCTCGGGTGGCCCTTCGTGTAGTCGCGGACGTGGATCAGCGCCTCGCTCGTGCTGGACGGCACGATCACGTCCTCGAGCAGGGCGCTCGCACCCGAACGCTGCTTGTGGATCGTCACCGGGCCCTCGCCGCGCCGGTACGCGTAGCCGACGGCGTCGGCGCCGCGCTCGGCGATCCCCGCGAGCAGGGCCTGAGCTGCCAGCGTGCGATCCACGCTGCTGCGCGCGCTCAGGCTGTATCCGGCAATTCCACACATCTCAGGAAACCCCTGGAACGAAACTAGCGACCGGAGCGGCCGCCACCGAGTCAGACGTCCGCTTCGCCTCAGAGTTAGCCATGCCCGCATCCTCTCGGTTCGACACCCGGAACCCTGATCCCTCGTGCGGGTGGAACCGTCCCTCAAGCGAGGGACACCCTCCGCCGATAGACCCAGCGTGATGGAGCAGCGGCCGCTCCCAAAGGCGCTTCCCGAGCCCGAGGCAACCGAGCCCCGGCTCGAGGTCGTTCCGGCGCCCGCCGAAGTCGACGAGGTCGACAAGGTCGAGACGGAGCCCACCGAGCCCCAGACGGCCGACCCGCTGAAGCTCTACGTCCGCCAGATTGGCGACGGTCCGCTGCTGACGCCCGCGCAGGAGCGCGAGCTCGCACGGCTCAAGGACCTCGGCGACGAGGCCGCGAAGCGGAAGCTGATCGAGTCGAACCTCCGCCTCGTGATGTCGATCACGCGCAACTACACCAAGGCCGGCGTGCCGCTCCTCGACCTGATCCAGGAGGGCAACCTGGGCCTCATCCGCGCCGTCGAGAAGTTCGACTACACGCTCGGCTTCAAGCTCTCGACGTACGCAACCTGGTGGATCCGCCAGGCGATCACGCGCGCGCTGGCCGACCAGGGCCGGACGATCCGGCTTCCGGTCCACGTGGCCGAGCAGGTTCGCCGCGTGATGCGCTCACGGCGCGTGCTGGCGCAGAAGCTGAACCGGGAGCCGTTGCTGCCGGAGATCGCCAAGGAGAGCGGCTTCCCGCCGGAGCGCGTCCGGACGCTGCTGGAGCTCGTCGAGGATCCGGTGAGCCTCGAGACCCCCGTGGGCGACGGCGAGAGCCTCTACGGCGACCTGATCGAGGACACCAAGTCCGACCGGCCCGACACGGCGACCGCCGAGCACCTGCGCTCGGCCGAGCTCGCCGAGGCACTCCAGCGCCTCGCCCCGCGAATGCGGCACGTGGTCACGCGTCGCTTCGGCCTCGACGGCGAGGCGCCGCAGACGCTCGAGGAGGTCGGGTCCGACCTGGGCATCACCCGCGAGCGGGTGCGGCAGCTCGAGTCGCGCGCCCTGCGCGAGCTGCGGTCGGTCGCCCCGGGCCTCCAGCTCTACCTGCGCGGCGAGTAGCCCGGCTGCGGCGGGTAGCCTCGGGGCCGTGGAGCTCCGGTTCGTCGACTGCCACTCGCACGTCCTGCCCTCCGGCGACGACGGGGCGAAGACCCTCGAGGACGGGCTCGAGCTCTGCGAGCTCGCAGCGGACAGCAGCACCGCGATGCTCTTCGCGACGCCGCACGTCTGGCCGCACCTGCTGCTGGGCGAGGATCGCGAGCGTGACGTGCGACGGACCTACGAGCGGCTCGCCCGTCGCACACGGCTCGAGTTGCGCCTCGGCTTCGAGCTGACGCCGTCCCCGCCGCTTCTTCGCGAGGACCCGGCGCGGTACGCGCTCGAGGGGACGGCGGTCGTCCTCGTCGAGATGCCGTTCGGGGGCCCGTTCGAGGACTGCGTCACGCTGGCGGAGCACGTCGAGCGGGCCGGCCTGACCCCGTTGATCGCGCACCCGGAGCGCACCGAGCCGGTGCGCGAGCGGCCGGAGCTCGCGTTCGAGCTCGCCGGGCGCTGGCCGCTGCAGCTGAACGCGACGAGCCTGGTCGGCTACCACGGGCCCGAGATCGAGGAGCTCGCGTGGCGCCTGCTCGAGGTCGCGTCTGTCGTCGCCTCGGACGGGCACCGCCTGGCTCGTCCCGCTCGGCTGGACGAGGCGTACGAGCTGGTGAAGGCGAGCGTGGGGGAGGAGGCCGCGCTACCGCTCTTCGACGGCAGCGCGCTCGGAGTCACAGCTCCGCGACGGACTCCATCTCGCGCAGGCGCGCCAGGCGCTTGAGCGCCTCGTTCTCGATCTGGCGCACACGTTCGCGGGTCAGCCCGAGCCTGCGGCCGATCTCCTCGAGCGTCTTCGGCTCCTCGTCGATCAGCCCGTAGCGGAGGATCAGGACCTTGCGCTCCCGCTCGGCGAGGGCGCCGAGCGCCTCGGCGAGCGCCTGGCAGCGCAGCGAGACCTCGACCTCCTCGTCCGGCAGCGGGCCGTCCCCGGCCACGAAGTCGCCGAAGACCGCGTCCTCGGTCTCGCCGACCGGCTGGTCGAGGCTCGTCGAGGCCCGGGCGGCGGCCTTGACCTCGTGCGCCTGGGCGATCGGCAGGTTCGCCTCCTCGGCGACCTCCTCGAGCGTCGGCTCGCGGCCGAGTTGCGTCCAGAGCGTGCGCTCGGCGCGATTCAGCTTCTGCATCCGCTCGACGATGTGGACTGGCATGCGGATTGTGCGCGCCTTGTCCGCGAGCGCCCGCGCGACCGCCTGGCGGATCCACCAGGTGGCGTAGGTCGAGAACTTGTAGCCCCGGCGCCAGTCGAACTTCTCGACGGCGCGGATCAGCCCGAGCGTGCCCTCCTGGATCAGGTCGAGGAACGGCAGGCCCTGGTTGCGGTAGTTCTTCGCGATCGAGACGACGAGGCGGAGGTTCGACTGGATCATCCGCGTCTTCGCCTCCATGTCGCCGCGCTCGATGCGCTTGGCCAGCTCGACCTCCTGCGCGGCCGTGAGGAGCGGATGGCGGCCGGCGTCGCGCAGGAAGAGCTGCAGCGCGTCGGTCGTCGTCTCCTGCGGCGTCGCGGCCACAGGGGCCGGCGGCGGAGGCGGTGCGGGCTCGCGCGCCTCGGCCTCGGGCTCTAGCACCTCGAGGCCGCGCTGCTCGAGCTCGCGGTACACGGCGTCGGTCTCGAGCGGGTCCAGCTGCAGCGGTTCGAGGACCTCGACGAGGTCGGCGTAGCGCAGCGACCCGGTCCCTTCCGCCTGCTCGAAGAGCTCCTGCAGCTCGGGGGTCGCCAGGACGTTGTCGATCTCGACGGTCGTCATCCTGACAAGGAGCTTCCTGCCACGGATTGCGGACGGTCAAACCCGCTGTGGGAGCCGAGCTGATTCCGATGCACGATAACGGGCGTTATGTCAAGTTGAAGTTCGAGGCTTCGGAGGCCGTCTCCACCCTGGCGGCCACTCTGCCGGACCAAAAAAATTCGCCGAGCCGGTTTCCGTTTCGTCCACCGCTTTCGCTGACCTTCCCCTTGCGGGTAGTGCCCTCGAACTCGGCTTCGACCTACTCCGGTTCCGTGCTCGGCGCAAGGGGAAATCTAGGGCCACACCAGGCCCTGATCAAGGGGTCGCGAGCACGTCGAGGCCGCAATTTGCGGAAATTCAATTTTCCACATTTCCACAGCAGGGCGTGCAGCTTGTGGATAACGTCCCGGCGGACGCAGACGGGATAGAGTCTGCGCCATGCACCTCCGCCTTCCCGCCTTCTCGCACGGCTTCTGGGCCCTGGTCTGGGGCCTCGTGTTCGGCGTCTACGTCTGGCTCGGCGGCCTCGCCGTCGGAGTCTCGGGCGCGACGTCGTTCATCCTCGGCGCGGTGATCGCGTTTCTCGTGTACCTGCTGGTCGTGGCGTTCGGCTCGGACGAGCCGAGGCGTCAGCCGCGCCGCGCCGACCGGCGCTGACTTCCCGCCAGGGCGAACACGAGCACCCGGGCGAGCTTCGAGCCGAGCTTCTCGCGTAGCCGCTCGAAGGCCGGCCGTCGCGGCTCGGCCCGGGCGGCGCACTGGGTCAGGAGCAGCCCGACTCGCTTCGGGCGTGGGTCGTCGAGGGCGCCGCTCATGGCCCGTTGTATCGGTACCGGTCCACCCCGCTTCATCCCTCCGGGGAGGGACGAAGCGGGATACGAAGGATCTAGTCGGTCCGGACGCGCTCGCGCTCGTTCGAGACCGGCTCGTTGTCGCCCGGAACGCGCTCGCCGTCGGCCGAGGCGCGCTCGCGGTCGCGCACGACGGTGTCGTCGTCCACGCCCGTCCGGCCGTCGCGCGTTGCAGCCTCGCGCTGCTCGCGTGCCGTCGCGGCGTCCTCGGGCGGCGGCGTGGCGCCGGCCGGCACGGCCTCCGCGCGACGCCGGCCGAACGCCCCGTGGGTCGCGGGCCCGGACGTGTCGAACGTGTAGCCGAACACCAGTCCGAGGCCGAATGCGAGCACGGAGACGTACTCACCGAGGTCGCTCACGAGGCCCTGGATCCCGATGTCGCCGGTCCAACCGCGGATGTGATCGCGGAACCAGTTCGCGTCGGGCTGCGTCGCCAGTAGCACCCAGCCCGCGGCGACCAGCACCGGCAGGAAGCCGATCAGGAACACGTTCACGGACATCCGGGGCAGGCCCCACTTCGTCCAGCCGCCCAGCAGCTGCGAGAGCGCCATCACGAGGCCCGCGCCCGCGATCAGCCCGTAGACGCCCCAGTAGCCGCCGTTCGAGCTGTCGCTGACCTGCGTGGCGAGCCAGATCAGAAAGCCGGCGACGGCTGCGCAAACGAGCGTCACCGTTCCACGTGTCAAGCCGTACATCACACCACCTCCGGCTGGCGTGGTACCCGGATCTGCGCGATGTAACCGCGGCTAGAGGCCGAGGCGGCGGCCGTCGAAGCGCGCCGAGTACAGCTCCTGGGCGAACTCCTCGACCACCCGCTCGGCGTCGGCCGAGAACAGGTGTTCGACGACTCCCACCTCGCGGTCGTTGTGGAACGGCACGTCGAGGTGCTGGGGGCTGACGAGGTTGATCGAGGTGCTCTCGCAGACGGGGCAGCGGATGGCGACTCCAACGTCCGCCCCGCCCCCGCTCGGCGCCAGCACGACGAACGCCGACGGGAACACCGGCCGCGGCCGCTCCTCGGCGTAGCAGAAGAAGCTCCACGGCCACTCGCCCGCCTGGATCCGCCGCGCGGCCAGGTCGGCGAGCTCCGGCTCGACGCGGTCGATCGTCGCGGTCATGAGGTTGACGAACGTCCCGTCCCCGCCGAGCCCCAGGGGCGCCCAGTCGAGCTCGTCGTGCGACAGGAGCCCGGGGTGCTCGTGCCCGCAGGCGCAGCCGAACGCGATCTCGAAGACCGCAGGCTGAACGGGTCCCGGCAGCTGCTCGACGCGCCGGAACGACGAGAGCGCGACGCGCGCCTCCCCCCGCTCCGGGCACGAGAACGTGTACCGGGTCGTGAGCGCGTCGTACATGACGCTCTTCTAATCGGCGTCCCGGACGCCAAGACGTAGGGTCAGTAGCGGATCAGCGAGTGGACGTCGCGGCCCTCGAGCTGCTTGCGCCCCTCGAGGAAGTCCAGCTCGATCACGAACGCTACGCCGACGATCTCGCCGCCCAGCTGCTCTGCGAGGTCGCAGATCGCCCTGGCCGTGCCGCCGGTGGCGAGGACGTCGTCGTGGACGAGGACGCGTTGTCCCTCCGCGATCGCGTCGGCGTGGAGCTCCAGGGAGTTCTCCCCGTACTCGAGCGCGTAGGAGGCGCTCACGGTCTTCCAGGGCAGCTTCCCGGGCCGCCTCGCGGCCACGAAACCGCAGCCGAGCTTGTACGCGACGGTCGCGCCGAGAATGAACCCGCGCGCCTCGGCGCCGAGGATCACGTCCGGCCTGCGCGGCTCCGCCCACGCGGCGATCAGGTCGGTCGCCTCCTCGAGCGCGCCGGAGTCGGCGAGCAGCGGCATGATGTCCTTGAAGACGATCCCCGGCTCGGGGAAGTCCGGGACGTCGCGGATCCGCGTCTTCAGGTCCTCCACGGACATCAGTGTCCCGCGACCTGCCGCAGGTCTCGCCAGAAGAGCAGCTGTGCGAGCTCCTGTGCGGTCTCTGCGAGCGACTGCAGCTGCTGGACGGCCGCGTCGCGTCGCTCGGGGTTGCGCGAGCGCAGGGACGGCGCCACGAGCTGCTCCAGCAGGTTGGCCTCCCGGTCGGCCGCCGTCCGGAACGTACGCAGATGCCTTGCCGAGATGCCGACGCGGGCGAGCTTCGAGCAGGCGACCGCGACGTCGACGTCTCCGGCCGGGTAGAGCTTCTCGCCGCCCTCGCGGCGCGGCTGCAAGAGCCCGTACTCCTCGAGCTCGCGCGCGAGGTCGCGTGTGATCGCCGCCCGCTCGCACAGCTCGTCGAGGTCGAGCTCCTCGTCCGGGTCTGCGAGCCCGACGGTGCGCCGCCGGCGGCGCTCCTTGCCGGCGCCCGCCGGCGAGGCGAGCTCCTGGCGGATTACTCGCAGCGGCAGGAACTCGTCGCGCTGGAGGCGCAGGATCGTCTCGAGGCGCTCCACGTCGTCCTCGCTGAAGAGCCGGTAGCCGCTCTGCGTCCGGCGCGGCGCGAGCAGGCCCTGGTCCTCGAGGTAGCGGATCTTCGAGATCGAGATGTCCGGGAACTCCGCCTGCAGGCGGTTGCAGACGGCGCCGATCGTGAGCAGCCGCGAGCGCTCGGTTGTCGCCTCGGCCGTGCTCATTTCTCCAGGAAGCTGAGCTTGTATTTGCCGATCTGGAGCTCGTCGCCGTTCTCCAGCCGGCCCGACTCGATGCGGCGGCGGTTGAGGAAGGTGCCGTTCAGGCTGCCCTGGTCCTCGATGTAGAACGCGTCGTCCCGCTGCACGAGCACGGCGTGCTTGCGCGAGACCGTGACGTCGTCGAGGAAGATGTCGCAGTCCGGCGAGCGGCCGATCGTGGTGCGCTCGCCCTGCGGCACGAAGTGCTCGCCCGCACGTCCGCCGCCGGAGCGGACGACGAGCGCCGGCCCGTCCGCGCCGAGCTCCTCCAGCGTCAGGAGTCCCCCCTCCTCCGCCTCCTCAGGGGTGTAGCTCATCGTCGTCTCGGAGCCGGGCTCGTCCTTCACGAGCAGGGCGCCGCAGCGCGAGCAGTAGTTGGCGGCCTCCGGATTCTGGAACCCGCACTCGGGGCAATAGACGTGGCTCAATCAGGCCTCGCTGGGCGGGGCTGCCTTGCCGGCCAGGATGGCGGCGAGGCGGTCGACGTCGACCTCCTCGAGCACGCTCTTCCCGCCGGTCTCGCGCAGCCGCGCCTGGAGCTCCGCGCGCAGCAGGTCGATCTTGCCGTGCAGGATGCGGCGCCGGTACGAGACCTCCAGCTCCTCCTTCGTCAGCTCGTCGATGAGTTGCTTGAGGTCGCTGTCGGAGAGCTTCTGGAGATCGGGGAACGGTTCCACGTGAGCCTTTCGTCCGCTGGCGGGAGCGATGAAAGTCAAGCAGAAGGTGCCCGAAGGGTCAACCTCAGCTTTAGACTCGGGCCGGTTCCTCGGCTCCCTCGGCCTGCATGATCTCCTCGACCATCGCCCGGAGGCCCGCCTCGAGCTCGGCGGACGCCTCCTTGGTCGCACCCTCGGCGTAGATGTGGACGAGCGGCTCGTCGGGATCGGGGAGCACCTGCGCCCAGCCGCGCTCGTCGAAGACCTTGATCCCGTCCAGGAGGTCGACTTCGCGGTCGCGGAGCCGCTCCGTGAGGACGCGCATCACGGTGCCCTTCAGCGACCACGGGCACGGCACCTGCCGGTGGACGAGCGTGCTCGCCGGGAGCTCGGCGACGAGCTCCGAGAGCGGCCGCTCGACGGGCGCGAGCAGCTCGAGCAGCTTGCAGAGGCTCGCGACCGCGTCGTAGGCGGGAAGGAACTCGGGGAAGACGTAGCCGCCGCTCACCGCGCCTGCGAAGATGACGCCCTCCTCCGCGGCCGCCTTCGTCAGCTCGGCGAGCGAGGCCGGCGTGCGGATCACCTCCAGCCCGCTTCCGGCGACGAGGTCTTCGACGTGGCTCGTGACCGTGATCGGGAATGCAAGCTTGCCGTGTCGCCCGTCGGAGCCCATCAGCCGCAGGAAGAGGAGCAGAGCCTGCTCGACGGGGATCTCGCGGGCCTGCTCGTCGATCAGGAACAGCCGCTCGCCTGCGCGGTCGAAGACGACGCCCAGGTCGGCGCCGATCGCGGTCACGAGCCGCTTGGCCTGGCCGACGGCCTCGCGCAGGCCCGTGTGGGGCTCGCCGCCGTCGGCCGAGAAGCCATGGGCGCTGACGGCTTCGACCCCGAGCGGCCCGAGCAGGAGCGGCAGCACGTACGAGGCCGCCGAGTAGCCGTAGTCGACGACGATGCGGTAGTCGCGGCCGCGGATCGCCTCGGCGTCGACGTTCGCCAGCAGGTCGTGCGCGTAGCCCTCGCGCACGCGCGCCGGGTACGTGACGCTCCCGACGGCGTTGAAGGCCGCGCGCCGTAGCTCCAGGCGGGTGAAGTGCTTCTCGATCTCCTTCTGCAGGGCCGGCGTGAGCTGGATCCCCGGCTGCTCGTAGAAGCGGATCGCGAGCACCTCGGGGTCGCCGTAGCTGACGCCGACGTGGAAGCCCGCGTCGTAGCCCTGGCTCTTGAGCAGATGGCGGCTGACCGCGGCCGGCGTTACGCGGAGGTCGGCGACGTCGACCCCCGTCGAGTTGAGCCCCGAGATCATCGCGCGCTTGATCACGCGACAGGCGGCGGCGGACTCCCGGCTAGCGACCACCCGCGCGCCGCGCTTGAGCGCGGTTCCGAGCGCCGCGGCCAGCCGTACCGCGGTCTCCGGCGTGAGGTCGACGTTCACGAGCCCCGAGACCCCGTCGGCCCCGAACAGGTTCGACGACGCGCGCGACTCCCAGATCAGGCTCTCGTGGATCTGCGCGCCCGTCTCGACCTCCTTGTACGGGTAGATCCGCACCTGCGGGAGGACGGCGCTCTGGGCGCCGAGGGTGACCTCGTCGCCGATCGCCGCGCCCTCCTGGACGTGCACGTGGGCGCGGATGTCGCAGGCGCGGCCGACGACCGCGCCCTCGACGCGCGCGCTGCGGCCGAGGTGCGTCGCCGCGTCGATCACCGAGCGCTCGGTGCGAGCGCGCTCGAGCAGCGTGACGCTCGAGCCGAGCACGGAGTACGGGCCGACGGTCGCGTCCGGCGCGACGCGGCAGTAGTTGCCGAGGTACGCCGGCCCTTCGATCGCCTCGAGGTCGTCGACCTCCACCCCCTCCCCCAGCCAGACGTTGCCGCGGAGCCGGATCCCCGGGATGTTCAGCCGCACCTCCTCGTCGAGGGCGTCGAAGTTCGCCTGCCGGAACTGGTCGAGGTTCCCGATGTCCTGCCAGTAGTCGTCGAAGACGTAGCCGTACAGGGGCCGCCCCATCTCCAGCAGCAGCGGGAAGAGCTCCTTCGAGAAGTCGTAGGGCCGGTCGGTCGGCACGTGCCGGAGCACTTCGGGCTCGAGGACGTAGATGCCGGTGTTGATCGTGTCCGAGAAGACCTGGCTCCAGGACGGCTTCTCGAGGAAGCG